>CAZVFF010000001.1:0-35466 GCA_964626395.1 uncultured Iamiaceae bacterium
GTGCGTGCGGACAACCGGTTCCCGATCTGTCGGCCGACGACGATCGCGAGTCCGTCGGCGGCGACCATCCCCAGGGTCGATCCGAGCCAGGTGCCCACCGGACCGTGACTGGTCGCCAGCGTGATGGTGGCCAGCATCGTCTTGTCGCCGAGTTCGGCCAGGAAGAACGTCGCCCCGACGGTCCACAGCACCGACCGGGTGGTGCGCGCGGCGCGGGCTTCGTCGTCGTCGTCGAGTTCGTCACCCCGCAACGTCCAGGCCGCGAACCCGAAGAAGGCGATGCCCGCCACGATCGAGATCACGTCGGTGGGCAGCGCCGTGCCCAGCGCCGCGCCGAACACCACGCTGACCAGGTGCACCACGGCGGTGGCGACCGTGATCGCGATCAGGATCGTCACGGCCCGGTAGCGGGTGGCGAAGGTCAGGGCCATCAGTTGGCTCTTGTCGCCCAACTCGGCGACGAAGATGATGCCGAAGCTGATCAGGAAGGCGTCCACGGGGGTCCTCGGAGGTGTCGGGCCCGGAGGACGAGCGAGACGCCGTCGACCGGGCATCGGATGATGCCTGGTCGAAGGTCTTGCTCGTCCGCCGGCGGGCGGCGGATCCGGGGACCGGGGCGTTCTGGGCCCAGCGTGTCGATCGTCCGGCGTGGAGCTACTCCCCTTCGCCACCGGCGAGCGTAGCCCACGCCGGCTCCGGCCCGGGCCCGTTGGGTCCGGTGCCCACTAGCGTCCGGGGCATGGACGTCGGATCCCCGGAGGTCGCGTTGGCCCGTGTCCTGGTGGGCGCGGCCGAACGAATCGTGGTGTTGACCGGCGCGGGGATCTCCACCGACAGCGGGATCCCGGATTTCCGTGGCCCGAACGGGTTGTGGACGAAGAACCCGGGGGCGGAGAAGGCGTCGGACATCCGGCACTGGTTGGCCGATCCGCAGGTACGGCGGGCGGCGTGGCGGTCGCGGGTGGCGGCGGCCGACCTGCCGGCGCCTCGTCCGAACGCCGGTCACCGTGCCCTGGTGGATCTGGAAGGTAGCGGGCGGGTGCTGTTGACGGTGACCCAGAACGTCGACGGGCTCCATGCGGCGGCGGGTGCTGCGCCCGGACGTCTGGTGGAGATCCACGGCACCACCGCGGATGTGGTGTGTCTGGCGTGCGGTGACCGCATGCCCACTGCGGTGGTGTTGGAACGGGTGCGGGCCGGCGAGGACGATCCGATGTGTGTCTCGTGCGGCGGGTTGTTGAAGTCGGCGACGATCAGTTTCGGGCAGAACCTGGTCACCGCGGACCTGGAGCGTTCCGAGGCAGCGGCACGCGCGTGCGACCTGTTGTTGGCGGTGGGTTCGACGTTGTCGGTGTTCCCGATCGCGGCGATGGTGCCGGTCGCGGTCGAGGCGGGCGCACGGTTGGTGATCGTGAACGGTTCGCCGACCGAGTTCGACGACCTGGCCGACGTGGTGGTGCGCGGGTCGATCAGCGAGCTGCTGCCCCGCCTGGTGGCCTGAGCCGCGCCCGAGGGGTGGGCCGGGCGGTGCGGACCGGTTACACAGGTGGTCGAGCAGGGCCTGTTTGATCGCGGGGCGGGACCCGAACACGAGCAGGAACATCGATTCGCGCAGCAGGCGTTGGGCGTGCTGGTCGGTTTCGATGGAGCGGCTGCCGACGGTGACCACCAGGATCGTCGCGGCCCGGTTGGCGAAGGCGGACGCGGCGGCCCGGGCGGCGGCCATGTCGGTGTCGCCGGCGTGGTCGAGCCGGTCCCGGACGGTGTCGAGTTCGTCGTCCAGCGGTGACGGTCCGAGCAGCGCACAGCAGCGTCGGGCGACCCCGAGCGACAGCGAGCCGTTCAGACGCAGGCGCGCCCCGCCGGCGGCGGCCGGGTCGTGGGGGGTGACACTCACCACGCGGTCGTCGGCCACGTCGTCGAAACCGAGGCGCACGGTGCCCGACGCGTCGAGGGCGGCCAACCGGTGCCGGGTGGCTCCCAGGCCGGGGTGTGCGAGGTCGTCGACGACGACGGTGACCACGGTGTCGTCGGGGCCCCGGGCGGCGACCTGCAACGTGTCGATCCGTCCCCACCCCGACACCCACGGGGCGTCGCCCTGCAGGAGCCATCCGGTCCCGGTGCGGACCGCCTGCAGCGGGGACGGGCCGGGGATCAGCCCGGTGAACACGATCCCGGACCGCCGTCGGCCCCGGCACAGGTCGGCGAGCAGTTCGTCGCGCAGCGGGTCGGGTCCGAGCAGCAGGTTGCCGACCAGGCCGTGGTGTTGCATCCACACCAGCGCGGTGGTGAGACATCCCGACGCGACATGTTCGACGATTGCACAGGCGGTGTCCAGGTCGGCGGCCCAGCCGCCGGATTCGACCGGTCCGAACATGCCGTACAGGCCGGCGTCGGCGAGCGCGTCGAGGTTGGCGCGGGGCAGCAGGTCGGCGCGGTCGGTTTCCAGCGCGGCGGGTAGCAGCACGTGTTCGGCGATGTCCGCTGCCGCGGCGACCGGTTCGTTCACGTGCGCTCCTCGTTCCTGGGGGGCCGGGTCGATGGTGGTGTCCGCTGGTCGTTCACGGACCGTGCGGTGCGGACCGTCCGGGGTCGGTGCGGTCATGGTGACATCGGCGGGTCGGTGAGGACACATCCTGGTCGAGGCGTGGCGGAGCGTCCCCCGACGACCCGCCACGGTCACTAGATTCTGCGGGACACCGCCCGTGGGAGACCGCACCGCGACGCGTCGGGGATCGACCGTCGGGAATCGGGACCGCGGCGAACCCGTCGGTGAACATTCGAGGACGATGACCACGAACCACAGCACGACCAACGAACCGACGGGACCGGCGCTCCGGCGGGCACGCACGGGACGCGCGCCCCGGTCCCGGCTCGTCGGCCTGGTGGCCGGGGTGGCCCTGGTCGTGTCCGGGGCAACGGCGTGTTCGTCGGGGTCGCCGTCGAAGGCCGAACGCAACCGTCAGGCGACCGAGGCGGCCGCCCAGGTGCTGGGTCTGCGTGCTGCAGGGAAGACCGGTCCGGCGTGGCAGCGCCTCGTGCCCGTACAGCAGGCGGTGCTGGACGAGCCGACGTTCACCGACTGTGTGCCGTCCCGGACGATCACGGATTTCACCGCCGAACGTGACGACATCGGCGACGAGACGATCCGCGTACCGGGTACGGCGCAGACGATGGATTCCAAACGGGTGGTGATGGACGTGTCCGGCCACGCGGACGGTGACGTGGTCGACGAGCAGGTGGCGATCACCATGATCCGTGACGGCGACACGTGGTTCTGGGCGTTGGATCCCGCCGAGATCGTGGACTGTCCGATCCCCGAACCCGAACTCGACGACGAACCCTGACACCCGGGCCCCGGCCCCGCCGGGCCCCGGGCGACCCGTACCGGCGGGCCGTCAGTGCGGTAGCAGGAACGTCTGGTCGGTGTACCCGGGAGGGCACTGCTGGTCCGCCACACCGGCTTCGACGTCCTGTTTCAGGACGTACACGTCGTCGGGTGGGATCGCCGGCGGCACCCCGGGGAAGTGGCAGCGGTGCAGGTGGGTCGAATGATTCACCGACCCGGTGTTGCCGACGGCGAACGGTTTGGGGTTGCCCCGGTCCCACGAGCAGTTGCTGATCGCCAGGTTCCCGCCGATGAACTGCGTGCCGGTGACCGTCACGTCCGACGACACCGGCGTGAGCAGCCCGCAACCATGGTTGGCCCGGATCGCGGTGCCGGCCTGGTTGGTGATCGTGGCGTTCGAGACGTGCACGGTCGACCCGCCGTTCGCCTCGATCGAACCCTTCAGGACCATCGTGGTCCCGGCGAAGGTCGCGTTGCCGTGCACGGCGATCGGGTAGTCGACGAGCAGGTGCGCGGCCCCCACGGTCAACGACGTCCCCGCCGGTACCGTCACACCGGCCAGACGGTGGGTCTCCACCAGGTCGGTCGGCGCGATCTCCCAGCCGCCGCCGACCACGGCGTTGGTCACTTCGATCGTGCGTTGTGTCGGGGTCGTGCCGACCGTCCGGTTGGTCGGGGCGAACCCGGACACGTCGGCGACATCGCTCATCCGCAACGGCAGGTCGGTGTCGTACCAGGTGTTGTCGTCGATGTCGACGGTCCGGACGGTGTTGACGGTGATCGGTGACCGGTGGAACTCGTTGCCGGTCAGGGCGAGCCGGTCGGGCTGGCTGACGTACACGTCGGCGTCCTCGACGACGCTCGAGGCGATCGACACGTCGTAGCGACGGTGTTCGGGGGCGGTCAGGCCGTGGATCCGCAGGTCGACGCCGCGCACGAGGGCGGCGTCGATGTCGAGCCGGGACGTCGACCGGTCCGAGTGGTTGCTGTAGCCGATGGCCGCCTTGGTGGCGTACGGGCCGCAGCCGGCCTGCATCCCGGCGGTGACGTCGACGAGCGACGTGTCGCACACGGTGGTGACGGTCGCCCCGGTGGCACGGAAGGTGCCACCGTTGGCGACCTCGAGTTCACTCTCGGCGAGGAGCAGCAGCGCACCGGGCCCGGCGTGCAGGGTTCCGCCGTCGCGGACCCGCAACCCGGCGACGTGGGTGACCATGTCGTCGGCGGCATCGAGGTTCCAGGTGCCGGTCACACCGGAGATCGACACGGCCTGGACGCGTTGGATGTCGGTGCCTTCGGCGCGGTTGCCGGTGATGCCGGACACGTCGTCGACCAGCGTGACGATCATCGCGGGGCCCGGGTCGCTGTCGGATCCCACATGGCGTGCGTCACTGAACGTGTTGCCGGTGACGGTGACGGCGTCGGTGGCGTGGAACCGCACCGAGCTGGATTCGATGGTGTTCCCGACGAGCGCGATGGTCCCGTCGAAGTCGGCGACGGTGTCGTACACCGTGGAGTGCTGCATCGAAAGCGACGGGTCCGTGCCGAGGGACTGGCGGACGTAGAGGTCGATCGACCGGACGCCGGCCCCGGTGAACAGGGCGGTGGCGTCGTCACTCACGGTCACCATCGGACGCGCCGTGTAGGGGCGGGTCATGTCGCACCCGTCCAGGGTGCGGTACGTGGCGTCGTAGTGGCCGACCAGGTGCACCAGGGTCGTGTCGCACACCGAGGTGATCGTGCCGGTGGCGAGCAACGTGGCGGTGTCGTGCACCGTGATGCCCTCGCCGGCCCCGGGGAAACCGACGTGCAGGTCGGCGCCCGCGCCCACGACCACCATTCCGCCACCGACGACCTTCAGGTGGGCGACCAGGGTGATCGCGTCGGCACTCGGGTCGATCGTCCAGGTGCCGGTCACCTGCGAGGAGGTGACCTCGACGACCCGTTGGATGTGGTCCCCCGAAGTCGTGTTGCCGTGGATGCGTGCGGTGTCGCCGAGGCGTTGCGCGACGAGTGCCGGGACCTGCCGCGGGTCGATGTCGTCGGGTTCGACGGCATCGATGAACGTGTTGCCGGTGACCGTCGGCGCGGGCGCGTCGGCCACGACGGTGCGGGACCCCTCGAAGGTGTTGTCGGTGACCCGCACCGCGCCGCGCAGGTCGAGCGTGGTGTCGACGAACCGGGAGTCCGCGATCGTCTGCACGCCCGGAGCGATCCCACCGATGTGGCTCCGGGTGACGTCGGCTCCGTGGAACGTCGCGGTGCCCCGGATCTGCCAGGTGCCCACGGGTCGCCACGGTGCGGGCTGGTCGCACCCGTACGGCGGGTCGCCGGGCAGGGCGGTGTCGCACAGGTCGACCAGTGCGGGGTGGTCGTCACCGGCGGAGGCGACCAGGAGGCGTCCGCCCGGATCGACGGTGACGTTCCCGGCGGCGACGGTGGCGTCACCGACGATCGCCAGGGTCACCCCGTCGGGAACGGTGACCGGACACTGGTGGAGCACCACGGTGCCGGTCCAGACGGTGTCGGCTCCCAACGTGCCGCACGCCGGTGCGGACCCGGCGGCCGGGGTGGCGGTGGCGACCGGTGACGGCTCGCTCGGCGTCGCGCCATGTCGTGCCCGCACCCGATACGACACGGCGGTGCCGTTGGTGAGGCCGTCATCGACCAGCCAGGTGGTCGTGGCGTCGGTGTCGGCCAGCGCGGTCCACGGCCCGGACGGGTCGGCGGCGTGTTCGACGACGTGACCGGTCGCACCCGGAACGTCGGTCCACTCCAGGGCGACGACGCCGTCACCGGGGGTCGCGTGCAGTTCGGCGGGCCCCGTGGCCGGGTCGGTTCCCCCGGTCGGTTCACCGGTCACCTCGGTGGTCTGTCCGGCGAGGACCGTGACGGTTCCACACGGTGGCGGCTCCCAGCCGGGCGCCGGGCCGAAACACACCTCGTGGTCACCGACGGGAACGTCGGTCCACACGCCCCAGGCGTTCGCCGGGTTGCCGTCGATGCTGATCGTCGACGCCGCGGGTGGGTCGGTGGTGACCCGCAACGTGCCGTGGGGGGCGAAGGTGCCGACGACCTCGGCGGTCTCCCCTGCGGTGACGGTCACGGTTTCACACGGTGGGGTGCCGTGGCCTTCGACGTCGCCGAAACACACCTCGTGGTCTCCGGGGGTGGTCTCCAACCAGTCCAGGCCCCAGGTGTCGGCGTCGTGGCCGTCCAGGACGATCCGGGCGGGCACGGGCGGGGCGGTGGTCACCCGCAGCAGTCCCACGTCGGTCGCCCCCGGGGCGCCCGGGTTCGGCGTGTAGTCGCCGGTGAGGTGCGCGGTGGCAGCGACGGGGACGGTGACGGTTGCACACGGCGGCGGGTCGTGGTCGGCGACCGGTCCGAAACACACCTCGTGGGTGCCGGCGGGCCGGTCGGTCGAGGCCGCCCAGTTGTCCACGGGGTGCCCGTCGACGGTGATGCGGGCCGCGACGGGCGGGTCGGTGGTCACCCGCAGGTGCCCACCGGGGGTGAACATCCCGACGGTGGCGGTGGTTTCGCCGGCCTGGACGGTCACGGTGTCACAGTCGGGGGTGGTGTGCATCGGCACGTCGCCGAAACACACCTCGTGGTCTCCGACCGCGACCTCGACCCAGTCGAGGCCCCAGGTGTCGCCGATGTTCCCGTCCACGGTGATCCGTGACGGCACGGGCGGCGCGGTGGTGACCCGCAGCAACCCGGTTTCCGTCGGTGCGGGTGCGCCCGATGCGGTTGCCGGGGGAACGGCCACGACGGCGACGGTGAGCACGGCCAGGACCGCGGCGATACACGTCACCCCGATGAAGGTCGCCGCCCGCTTGGTTTGCACGCCGGATCCGCCTTGTGGGTCCACGGGGGTTCCGCACCCGCCGCTTCCGATTCGATTCGGTGGTGCCCGCAGAATAGCCGGGTCCGGTCGGGTGTGCACCGCGAACGTGGTCCGTTCGGGAACCGGTGGCGACGGTGACCGCCCGGCGGGGCTCGGTACGCTGCTCCGGTGACCGTGACCGACCCTGCGATCGTCGTCGAGGGGCTGTACAAGGCCTACGGCGACACCGCCGCGGTGGACGGGTTGTCCTTCGAGGTCGCCCACGGTGAGTGCGTCGCGATCCTGGGCCCGAACGGGGCCGGCAAGACGACCACCGTGGAGATCCTGGAAGGGTTCCGGACCCGTGATGCGGGTCGGGTCGAGGTGCTCGGCTTCGACCCGGGCTCCTCAGCGGCCGCGTTCCGGGAACGGATCGGGATCGTGTTGCAGTCGTGTGGGATCGAACGGTACCTGTCGGTCGGTGAGGTCCTGGAGTTGCACGCCGGCTACTACACCGACCCGCTCGACGTGGACCACGTGTTGCAGGTGACCGGGCTGGGGGCGAAAGCCGGTGACCGGATCAAGACGTTGTCCGGCGGTCAGCAACGCCGGGTGGATCTGGCGTTGGGGATCATCGGGAACCCGGAGCTGATCTTCCTGGACGAACCCACCACCGGGTTCGACCCGTCCGCTCGACGGGCCGCGTGGGACGTGGTCGACAACCTCCGGGCGATGGGCCGCACGGTGTTGTTGACCACCCACTACATGGACGAGGCGCGGCATCTGGCCGACCGGTTGGTGGTGGTCGCCCGGGGGCGTGTGGTCGCCGAGGGGACCCCGGACGAGTTGGCGGCCCGGACCCACCGCGACGCCCGGCTGCGGTTCTTCCCACCCGAGGAGCTCGCGTTGCCGCCACACCTGGCGGGGAGGTTCACCGCGGACGGCCACACCGGCGCGTTGGTGGCCGAGACGGCCGCGCCGACGGTGCTGGTGCACGAGCTGACCGCGTGGGCGGTCGAGGTGGGCGTCGAACTGGACGGGTTGTCGGTGAGCCGGCCGGACCTGGAGGACGTCTACCTGGAGTTGGTCGCCGACGCGACGGGGGCGACGTGAACGCCTCGCGGGCCGCGGGTCTGGTGCGCCGCCAGCTCGTCGCCGAACAGAAGATGTTCTGGCGCAACCCGTCGTCGGCGGGGTTCACGATCGCGTTCCCGTTGATGTTCCTGACGATCTTCAGCCTGGTGAACGGCAACGACGAGATCGCGATCCCCGGCGTCGGGCTGGTCCAGTTCGCGGATTTCTACCTGGCCGGCATCATCGTGATGGCGGTGTTGTCGGCGAACTTCATGTCACTCGCGGTGAGTCTGGTGATCCGCCGCGACGACGGCGTGTTGGAACGCAAGCGGGGCACTCCCCTGCCGCCGTGGGCCTTGTTCGCGGGCGTGATGGCCTCGATGGCGATCGTGTCGTTGATCATGCTGGCGGCGACCACGGCGATGGCGATGGGGTTCTTCGGGGTGCCGTTCCCCCGGCATCCGGTGCTGGTGGTGGCGATCACCCTGTTCGGTTCGGCGATGTTCGCCGCGATCGGCCTGGCGGCCACGGGCATCATGGCCAACGCGGACGCGGCGCCGGCGATCGTGAACGTGGTGTCGTTGCCGATCCTGTTCCTGTCGGGGGTGTTCTTCCCGATCCCGACCGAGTGGGTGTCCAACGTGAGTCGGGCGTTGCCGGTGGCACCCATGCGGAACCTGTTGTTCGAGGCGTTCGCACCGCCGATCCGGAACTGCGTGCAGGCGGTGGGTTGCGAAGCACCGGTGACCCACCCGACGGGGTTGTCGTGGGTCGACGCCGCGGTGCTCCTCGCCTGGTTGGTGGTGGCCGTTCTGGTGGCGTCCCGGGTGTTCCGCTGGACCCGTTCGGGCGACTGAGCGGACGCCCGGACGACGGCCCGGGCCGGTCGGTGCCGTCGGAGCGCGTGACTCCGCACCTGCGGGGCGCGTCGGCGCTTGGATCGACCGCCGGCGGGCTGCGCGACGTCGGTCGTACCCGGCTAGACAGGATGCTTCGCAACCGACCGATCGGAGTCGTCGTGGCAGTACGCAGATCCAGCCTCGCGGTGGTGTTGGCGGCGACCGCCCTGGTGGTCGCCGCGTGCGGCGGTTCGTCGTCGTCGGCCGGGGACACGACCGCGCCGGCGTCGACGTCGCCGACCACGGCGGCCGCGGCGGACTGTGAATCGTCGGTTCCCTACACCTCGGGTGACGACGGTTACGACACGTTCCGCATCCCCGCGGTCGTCCGGACCGATGCCGGCACCCTGGTGGCCTTCGCCGAGGGTCGCCGCGACAGCGCCTCCGACGCGGGTGACATCGAGACGTTGGCTCGCCGTTCCACCGACGGGGGCTGCACCTGGGGGGAACTGCAGGTGGTGACCTCCGAGGCCGGGTGGAACCGCAACAACCCCGCACCGGTGTACGACCCGGGGTCCGGGTCGATCGTGTTGTTGACCCTGGGGCGTTCCGACGCGGTCGACGAGGACGCGATCCGCACCGGCGCGGTGCCGCCCGAGCAGAGCATGCGGGTGTTCTCCCAGACCAGCACCGACGACGGCGCCACGTTCACCGACCCGGTCGACATCACCGACCAGATCAAGCGCGACGACTGGCGTTGGTACGCGGTCGGTCCCGGGCACGGCATCGTGCTGGCCGACGGGGAACACGCCGGGCGGATCGTGATGGGCGCGAACCATTCGGTCGCCCCGCCGGAGGGTTCCGAGCAGACCGGCGGTGAGAACGAACTGCTGGCGGCGCACCTGATCTACAGCGACGACAGCGGCAAGACGTGGCACATCGGGTTCGTCCAGGACAACACCGACGGGGTGGTCAACGGCAACGAGACCACGGTGGCCGAACTGCCCGACGGCACCGTGTACGTGAACACCCGCAACCAGTACGGTTCGGCGCCGAGCAACCGGGCCGACGGGTTCTCCGACGACGCGGGCGTGTCCCTGGTCGCACCGTTGGCGGCCCAGGAGACCCTGGACGTGATCCCGGTCGTGGAGGCATCGGTGCTGCAACCGTCGGCCGAGGCCGCGCCGTTGTTGTTGTCGGCACCGTCGGATCCCGACGCCCGTCGGGCGATGGCGATCTTCTCCAGCACCGACGGTGGCGTGACCTGGGACGTGGCGACGACGATCTCCGAAGACCCGGCGGCCTATTCGGATCTGGTGCAGCTCGACGACCACACCGTCGGGTTGTTGTACGAGACCGGCACCGATTCGGAGAACGAGACGATCACGTTCCTGCGGATCCCGTTGGCCGACCTGCTGGGCTGAGCGGAGCCCGCGTCACGGCCGATCGGGCCGGCGTCGGTCGTCGGCGTCCGCAGGCCCACCCCGGCACCCCGGAGCACGGGTGCGGCCGGTTCAGCGGCGCAGCCGGTCCCAGGCACCCGCGCCGTGGATCGGGCGTCCGTGGCCGGGCAGCAGGTGTTCCACGGGCAGGTCCAACAGGCGACCCATCGACGCGGTCGCGTCGGCCAGGTCGACGTGTTCGGGGGTGAACCGGGCCCGCCCCCGGGCGGTGAGCACGGCGTCGCCGCTGAGCAGCGTGGCCGTGTCGGCGTGCCAGAGCGCGACGCTGTCGTCGGTGTGTCCGGGCACGGCGAGCACCCGCCACTGCGCCGCGCCGGGCAGGGCGTCGCCGTCGGCGAGGCCGCCCACGGGCGCGGGACCGTCCCAGGTCATCGATCCGGTCAACGCGTACCCGGCGACCTTCGGGCTGGCCAGGAACCCGCGCAGCCCGGTCAGGTCGAAGGGCTGGTCGAACAGCGTGGGTAGCAGACGCCACGCCTGGGTGGTCCTGCCCTGGCGGGGGGTTTCGCCGTCCAGGTAGGGCAGGGACCGTGCGGGCAGGTGGGCGCGCACGCCCCAGCGGCGGGCAAGGCCCGGTACGCCGGCCACGTGATCGCAGTGGCCGTGGGTGGCCACGACCGCGGTCGGGGTGCGGTCCCCGAGCCGCCGGGCCAGGTCGGCGGCCACCTCGGGCAGGCCGGCGTCGACGACGACCGGTCCGTCGTCGCCGTCGAGCACGTAGCAGTTGAAGATCCACCGTGACAGGCGGGTGACGCCGATCCGGGGCAGGTGTTCGACGACGACGCTCATCGGGCCGCAGCGTACCGGTGCCGGGCCCGTCCCGCAGTCCGTCCGACCGGCCCGGGTGGCGATGCGATGATGGTGGGTGCATGCCCACCCGTCCGCCGCCGTCGACCGGCCCGCCGCTGGATCCGGGTGACGTGTACCTGTACGCCCACGGTTCGGGGGCGATCAGCCTGGCCCGGGGTGACGGTTCCCGGGAGCCGATGGTGACCCTGGCCGACGCCCGGTGGGCCGCCGAGGTGACGAACCTGGCCGGCGACACGATGTGGGTGGCCGGTGACGACGCCCCGTTGGCGGTCGACACGTTGTCGTCGACGGGTGGCCCGGGCATCCACCTGGAACCGTTCGCGGCGCGGGCGGCACCGTGGGTGTGGGTGGACGGTGCGACACCGGTGATGCAGGCGATCGTCGACGGGCGCGCCGACCTGTTGGAAGATCTCGTGGCCCGTGGCGCGGACGTGCGCGCCGCCGATGACGCCGGGTTCACCGCGTTGCACCACGCCGCGGTCGCCGCCGACCACACCGCCATCGGGATCCTGCTCGCGGCCGGTGCGAACCCGGGCGTCCGCAGCCGGTCGGGGCTGACCGCTGCCGGGTTGGCCGAACGGTGGGGTGACCCGGCGACGGCCCGACTTCTGGACCCGACCCGTCCCGGGCCGGTCGACGACCGGAGCATCGGCGGGGAGCAACGCTTCCACCAGAACCTCTGGTTGGGTGTGGCCGCGGCGACGACGGTCGGCATCGTGGTCGCGTTCGGCAGTCCGATCGTCGCGTTGTGCGTGTGGGCGGGGATCCTGGGGCTGTTCTTCGTCTTCGGGCCGGCGACGGTCACGATCCTGCGGGCATGTCCACCGCATCGACTGGAGGGAACCGACCTGTGGGTGCGGTATCCGTTGGGCGCGGAGAAACGGATCGACCTGACCGGGGTGACCGCCGCGGATTTCGTCGCGCACCACACGCCCGGTGCGGTGGAATCCTCGGCGCAGGTGCTGCGGCATCTGCTGCTCGCCCATCCCGACGGGCGGGTGCTGGGCCGCTGGACCCGCCGGGTGATGCGGCTCGACGACGACCACTACGCGCTTCTGGCCGGCGATTCGGGTCGGGTGGTGATCGTGCCGACCCCCGCGAAGAACGCCGACGCCCCGGGGCTCGCCGTCGGTGGGTTGTTGGAGTCACGTGGCACGCGGATCCTGCCCGGTCTGCGTGGCCTGCTCCGCCGGGCCCGCTGGTCGACCGGGTTTCCCGGTCGGCGCCCGCCGCGTGCCGTCGACGTCGCCGACCTGGAGGTCGACACGACGGACGACCCGGGCGGCGATCCGGCGTCCGAACCGGACCTGATCGGCGACATCGACTTCCCGTCGACCGGGATCCGTTACGCCTGGTTCGCGCTTCTGCTGGTCGTGTTCGGGACCGTCTTCGGTGTCGGGATCGGCTGGCTGGTCGCCCGCGACCAGGGGCTGGTCGACGGGCTGTTCGCGTCCCTGGGCGGGCTCATCTTCGCGGTGGGTGGGATCCTGATGTTGCCTGCCGCGTTCCGGGGTTCGCCCCGTCGGTTGCAGGGCGACGAGCTGGAGTTCGCGCGACCGTTGGTCGCCGACCGGGTGGTGGATCTGACCCGCGCCACCGCCATCGCCGCGACCACACCCCGTTGGGTGCCGGGCACCCGGTACAGCCCGGCTGCCTACGTGTGGTCCGTCGTGATCGCCCACCCCGAGGGGCGGCGGATCGACCGGAAGCACCTCGAGGCCCTGGAGTTGCCCGCCGACGCGTTCGGCGCCGGGGATCCGGCCGACATCCGGGTGCTGGCGCTCGACCTGTCGGACCCTCCGGGGGTGCCGATCACCCGCTCCGTGGGCGAACGGGTCGCGCTCGCCGGTGGCCACGTGGACCGGTCGGTCGTCGATGCGATCACCGCGGCGTCGGTCACCCTGGGGATCATGGGCGACGAACCACCCGACGGGTGACGCCCGCGCCGCCGGGCGGATTCAGGTGGCGTTCGCCGTACCGGCCGGCGGGCTGGTTTCGACGAGGTCGACCGCGTTCCGCAGCGTCTGCTCCACGGGCCGGTCGGTGGTCAACCCGGTCGCTTCGGGCCACGGGTCGGCGGCCTTCGCCATGGCGGCCGCCACGTGTTCGTCGGCGTCGGAGGCGTCGGTGCCCCGGGCGGCCCGGGCACGGATCCGTTGAGTGGTGACCTCGGCCGGGGCGACACAGCACATCTCGATCAGGTCGGCCACGGTGTCGTCGGCGAGACGGCGTGCCCGGTCACGCTGCGCGGCGTCGGACCACGACGCGTCGAGGATCACCGTCGCACCGTGGGTCAGTTCGTGGCGGGCCCGTGTCAACAGTTCGTCGTAGGTGGCGGCGGTCGCTTCGGCGGTGTACAGGCCTTCGCCGAACGCGGCGCTGCCGTGTTGGTCCGGGGCGAGTCCGGCGAGTTGTTTCCGGATCACGTCGGTTCGCAGCACCACGGCGCCGGTTCGTTCGGCGAGGCCGGCGGCGACGGTGGTCTTGCCGGTGCCGGGCAGGCCGCCGACGAGCACCAGCCGGACCCGTGCGGCGTCCAGGTGCCGGTGCGCGATATCCAGCAGCCGGCGGGCTTTCTGCCCGGCGTCGGGGTCGCCCTGGTCGGCGCGGATGGCGAGCACCTTGGCGCGCACCTGGGCCCGGTAGGCGATGTGGTGGTGCGCCAGCGAGGCGGGCCAGGTGTCGTCGGCGTGGCGGCGGTACGCGTCGAGGAACCTGCCCGCGAGGTCGGGTCGGCCGAGACGTTCCAGGTCCATGGCCAGGAACGCGGCGTCGGCGAGGCCGTCTTCGTGGCGCAACGCGTCGTCGAACTCCAGGCAGTCCAGGATGCGTGGCCCGTCGTCGAGCAGGAAGATGTCGTCGGCGAGCAGGTCGCCGTGGCCGTCGACGGCCCGTCCCGCGGCGATCCGTGCGGCGATCAGCGGGGCCCGTCCGGCCAGGTAGCGGGCGGCGAGCCGGTCGATGGCGGCGACGACGTCGGCGTCGACGATCCCGCCGGTGAACGGTTGCAGTTCGGCGGTGTTGTCGGCCCAACGTCGGCCGAGTGCATCGGGTCCGGCGGCGCGGTCCACGTCGGGGCCACGCTCCGCGGTGGCGTGGAACTCGGCGAGGATGCGGCCGAGGTCGTCCACGGCATCGCCGACGTCCGCGCCGCCCTCGACGAGGGTGGCCAGGCGCCGGTCTGGTGGCATGCGGCGCATGACCACGAAATGTTCGACCGGTTCCCCGTCGGGGTCGACCAGGTCGTCCACGCCCAGGTACACGTCCGGGGCGAGGCGTCGGTTCAGTTCGACCTCCCGATGGCAGGCGTCCCGGCGAGCGGCCCGGTCCCGGAAGTCGAGGAACCCCAGGTCGACGGGTTTCTTGGCCTTGTAGGCACGGTCGGCGAAGAAGAACACCACCCCGGAGTGGGTTTCGATGACGTCCGGGTCGAACCGTGCCGGTTCCATGTCGGGCCGGTCGCCGCCGGCCGGCCGCGGTTCATCGACCGGTTCGTCCTTCCCGGGCCCGGGTGGGGAGGTCATGGTGGGCTCATTTTCGCATCTTCGGGGCGCGCAATCGAGCGAACGATGCCGATCGGGCCCGACGGTTCACGTGGAGGCGTCGAGCCGGCCGGCAACTGGTGGACCGCCGGCTCCACGAGGACTAGGGTCGAACAGGCATTCGATTCGACCGCCAATTCGGAGAGCCGCCATGACCTGGACTGCTGCAGACACCTACCGGGAGGGCCTGGATTTCTTCACTGCCGTGGTCGACGGCGTGCCGGCCGACGCGTGGCAACACACTGCGCCGTGTGAGGGGTGGCGGGCACTCGACGTGCTCGGTCACGTCGGTGAGGCGACCGGCATGGGCGCCCGGATCCTGCGTGGCGACGACATGCACTTCGAACGCGTCGATCCGCCTTCGGCCGCGGTGGACGGCGACCCGGGCCGCTGGTGGCACGGGCTCGCGGACGACGCCCGTGACGCGTTGGCGAATGTCGACGATCTGGACCGTGAGGTCGACTCGCCGATGGGTCGTCGCAGCGTGCGTGAGGGCCTGTCGTTCCCGGCGGTGGACCTGTTCATCCACGGTTGGGATCTCGCCATCGCCACCGGTCGGCCCGTGACGATCCCCGACGAGGCGGTCGCGTTCACCCGCGCCATGTTCGAGCACATCCCCGACGAGGTCGCCCGTCGACCCGGGGTGTTCGCCGACCGCATCGAGCCACCCGCGGGCGCGTCCGCGACCGACCGGCTCATCGCGTTCACCGGCCGGGATCCGAAGTGGGCGCCGCCCGGCTGAAACCGCGTGTCAGGTGCTCAGCGACACGCGCAGACAGATCGTGACGGGAAGCGGCCGATCGCACCGGCGGACGGCGCGTGTCCGCAATAGGTATCGTTGGAGGCATGTCGCTGCTCGATCGAATCACCGTCGATACCGACGTTGTTCACGGTCGCCCGGTGATCCGCGGTACTCGTATGAGGGTTGCCGACGTCTTGTCGTTGCTGGCAGCGGGCGCCGACGAGGCTGAGATCCTCGCCGACTACCCGTACCTGACGAGAGACGACATCCGGGCGAGCCTCGCGTTTGCCGCGGCACAGGCCGATCGTGCCGTCGTCATCGCTTCGTGACCGCGACCCGTTTTCTGGTCGACGCCCAGCTCCCGCCGGTACTCGCCGACATGCTGCGGGCCCGGGGGTACCCAGCAGAACACATCACGGATATCGGTCCAGCCGATGCCACCGATCAACAGTTGTGGCAACACGCACTCGAAAACAACGCGGCGATCATCACCAAAGATGAGGATTTCGCGAACATGGTCACCTTGGGCTTGCCCGGACCGACAGTTGTGTGGGTTCGCGTCGGCAACACACGTCGGGCGGCCCTCATCGACTGGTTCGAACCGCGCATCGACGACCTCGCGACGTTGGTGGGGACCGGTAGGCGCCTCATCGAACTCCGTTGACCTCGCGCGGGACCGGAAGCGTCAGCCCTTCTCGCTCGCGTGCTGTTCGCCCAGCAACGTGTCGACGGAGAACAGGTCCCGCATGGCGACCATGCCGACCAGTTCGCCGGTGAGTTCGACCACCGGCAGGTGCCGGACCCGCCCGTCCACCATGCGGCGCGCCGCGACCGTCACCTCCGCGGCGGGTTCGACGCTGAGCACCTCGGTGGTGGCGTGGTCGGCGGCCACGGCACGATCCGGGTCGGACCCTTCGGCGATCGCCACGGTGATGTCCCGTTCGCTGACCACCCCCAGCAGGCGGCCGTCGGCGACGACCAGCACGATGCCGGTGTCGTCATCGCGGATCGCACGGGCGACGTCGCGCAGTGACGCATCGGGCGGGCAGATGGTCAGCCCGGTGCGGTAGACGTCCTCGATCAGCACGGGACACTCCCTTCTCGAAACGTGTCGGCGGTGATCGGGAACTTCACCGGGTCACCGTGCCCCAATCATGGCGCGATTGGTGCGTTCCTGCTCACGTACCCGGGCCGGGCGTGGGAGGCGGCGCGGGTCGTCGTCTCCGATGCGCCCGGCAGGCTCGGGTCCCGCGTCGGACCAACCCGGGGACCGGGGTCGCGTCCGGGGACATCTCGAATCCGTGCCGCGGCGGTCCGCGGTTAGGTTCGGGCTGGTCCGACCACTCGTCGAGAGGGAACAGTGGCACAGATCCATCCGGCCGACAGGGAACCCGAACACGATTCGGAACGTCGGGTGCTCGACGCGTTGCGGCGTCTCGGCGACGACTGGCACGTGTTCCACAACATCAAGTGGCAGGCGTTGCGGCGGGACCGACAGGGTGACGGCGAAACGGACTTCGCGTTGTTCCATCCCCGGGCCGGGATTCTGGTG
Source organism: uncultured Iamiaceae bacterium (assembly GCA_964626395.1). GTDB lineage: Bacteria > Actinomycetota > Acidimicrobiia > Acidimicrobiales > Iamiaceae > JAFDWI01. The sequence goes on from CAZVFF010000001.1 coordinate 17,204, forward strand.
ATCGAAGCCAAGGGCGGCGAGGTGGCGTTGCGTGACGGCGAGTTCGTGCGGCTGTTGTCGGGCGGACGGGAGAAGGCGATAACGAACCCGTTCGACCAGGCCGCGGCGTGCAAACGCCAACTCCGGCACTTCCTGGCCGGGTCGGTGCCGGGGTTGGACCGCACCCCACGGGTGGGCCACGCCGTGGCGTTCCCCCATGGTCGGGTCACCGACGACCTGGGTCCGCAGGGGCCACGGCAGATCATCATCGACGCGGACGATCTGGACGACATCGTCGGCGCGTTGGAACGCATCTCGGCGCACTGGGATCCGCCGACCCGGTTGGACGACGACCAGTTGGCAGCGATCCGGGATCTGTTGTTGCCGTCGGTGCGGGTGCGGCGCCTGTTGGCCGACGCCGTGGCCGACGCGCACGAGTCGATCATCGAGTTGACGGCCGAACAGTTCGACGTGCTCGACGGGTTGTCGGCCAACCGGCAGGCGCTGGTCACCGGCGGGGCGGGCACGGGCAAAACGGTGTTGGCGGCGGAGAAGGTGCGGCGCCTGGCGGGTCTGGGGGCCGACGCCCGGGTGTTGTTCGTGTGTTTCAACCGGCCGTTGGGTGACGCGTTGGCGGCCGAGTTCGCCGACGTGGCGAACGTGACCGCCGGCAACTTCCACCGGATCGTGCGCAACATGCTCGCCGACGCCGGGGTGGCCTTCCCGGAGACGCTGACCCCCGAGTGGTGGGCGCACGACGCGGTGGAACAGTTCCCCGACGCCGCCGCGCAGCAGGGTTTCGAGGTGGATGCGGTGGTGATCGACGAGGGTCAGGATTTCCGGTCGAACTGGTGGGACGCGTTGCGGCTGGTGATGCGGGACCCCGACGACGGGTGGTTCTACGTGTTCGCCGACGCCCAGCAGGCGGTGTACGTGGAGGACTGGTCGCCGCCGTTCGACGGTCGGGTCGCCCGGTGGACGTTGACGCGGAACTGTCGGAACACCGATCAGATCGCGGCGAAGGTGGCGTCGTTGTTCGGTGGTCCGGTGCGCACCCTGGGGGTGGCCGGGCCGGACCCGAAGTTCCACGTGGCGAAGAACCGTGACGTGTTGGCCGACCGGTTGGCCGAACGGGTGGCGGCGTTGCTGGCCGACGGGGTGCCGGCGGCCGACATCCAGGTGTTGTCGTCGTCCCGCACCCTGGTCGACGAGTTGGTGGCGCGGCTGGCCGGTGACCGGCCCGTCGATGGGGACGCCACGGCAGACGGCGGTGACGACGAGAGCGGGGTTGGTGCCGGCAGCGGCGTCGCGGTGGAGACGATCCAACGGTTCAAGGGCCTGGAGGCGCCGGTGGTGCTGGTCGTGTTGGCCGACGACCTCGGCGACGAGGATCTGCCGATCGCCTACACCGGGTTCAGTCGGGCCCGGGCGATGCTCGAGGTGTTCGGCACGCGGGCGACGTTGCGCACGGTGCGTTGGGACGTGGCGGGTTCGTGACCGACGGCGTCACGGGTCGAACATCGGGATGGGTGGGCGGAACCCGCCTGGACCGTTCCGGTACCTGTCGCTGCCACTGGAGGTGGCCAGGACGTTGGACAACGACCTGTTGCGGCTGGTCGGGTTCAACCGCTCTTCGATGGGCATGGGTTCCTGGGGTGGCCGTCAGGATCCGCTCGCCTCCGTGAAACCCGGTGAGCGTTCCGCCGGTGTGATGCCGGACGCGCGTGCCGAGGTGGACCGCACCGACGACCCCGACGCGGTGCTTGGCCGGCTGCCGCGGGAATCGTCAGCCGATCATCTCAGTGGGCGTCGCCGGGGAGCCGAGCGAGCTGCCTGGACACCAGGTCGGCCACGTCGCAGCTGACCAGCTCTGCGCCGATGCGGTCCGCGGCGGCCACATAGGCGGCGTCGTAGACGCTTAGGGATGATCCGGCCGCGATCGCGACAGCTTCCGAAAGCAGCGCAGGGTCGCAGCGGACGACTCCCCGATCGTCTGCGATGGCGTCGATGATCGCGACGAGCCGGTCGGCGACCTCGGGTGCGTTCCATGCTCGAACCGCCACGTTTGCAACTTCGTAGTACGCGAGGTCCAGAACGGCGAGCGGCTCGATGCCGGTGAGCAGACCGACGGCTGGGCCGTGGTTCGAGTCGTCGGTGTCGTGGCTGGCGAGGATCACGCTCGCGTCGAGCAGCCACGTCGTCATCGGTGCGGCCGGTGTTCTTTGACCAGTGTGGCGACGTTCCCGCCGCGGCCGGTGGGTTCCGAGGTGGCCATCAGCGCGGCGATACCTTCGGCGCGCGCCCGGCTGCGCCGCCGCAAGTGCACTTCGGCGAGTTTGCGGAGATAGCCACTCCGAGTGTCCCCGTCGCGTTGGGCCGCCGCGTCGAGTTCCGCCAGCAGTGCGTCGGGAAGTGACACCATGACCTTGGCCATGAACAGAGTATACCCGGTATTGCCGTGTGTGGGCCCGGGGCGCTTCGCAACCGTCATGGCGCACCCATACCCTCCTCTCACAAGCCTGAAACCCCACGAGAGCGAAGCGAAAGCCCGATCGCGCTCACCCGACGCGGCCGGACGTGCCGGGCCATCGACCTCGCCGAAGGCCCCGGGGTCGGACTCGTCGGGACGCACGGATCCACGATCAGCCCGGTCATGGAGACTCCACGAACACTTCGCCATGTGGACGGTCCGTTCACGACACCGGCCGCAGCCGTTGGTCACGTCCCGGACGCACGTAGGCTCGCACCCGGTCGGCGAGGAGTCCCAGCCCGGTGTCGATGTCCTCGATCTTCCCGCGTAGGTCCACCGGCCACAGGTGCACGTCGGCGCTGCTGCGTCGCACGGTGAGCTGGTCCGGAACGGTCGTCGCCTCGCCAGCGATGCAGGTGATGAGCGCACCGGCCGGTAGCCCGAGGATCGTCGCGTAGGTGTGCAGCTGGTTCAGGTCGGCCGTTGCCACGCTGTCCAACGAACCGTGGTTCTTGTATTTCACGTCGGCGACGAACACGGGGCGACCGGCCCGCCGGAAGACCAGGTCCGGGTACAGGTCCACTCGACCGTCGACGTCGAACTTCTCGTGTGCCTGCTCCTGCACCTCGATGACGTCGTGGAGATGGCGGCGTAACCGGTCGCCGATGAACGCCTCGACGAGTTTGTTCATGTCGAGAAGGAACGTCCGTCCGGTCCACCCGCCGGCTCGATCCACCGGGCTGGTCTCGCCGACGATCAGCTTCGCAATCGGGACAACGGCCCGGTAGTGCTCGTCGAGTCGTGTGGGGTTCCAGTCACGCACCGCCTCGATCGTGTCGGGCTCCAGCGACACCCCTTCGAAACGGCCGAGGTGTCGTCGCAGGGTCACCCGGTCGGGGCTCGGCACCCCGGGTACCCGCAACGACCGATCGGTGGCGGCGAGCAGCAACCGGTTGAGCGCGATGTCGGCTGTGTACTCCTCGTACCGGCACGGCACCCACATCCCGGGCCCCGGGCGGGTCGCGAGGCCCGCGAAGTCGAGCCGCCCCCGGATGGTCCGCAACCGTTCGGCACGGCCCTGGTAGTCACGACGCATCCCTTTGGCCAGCAGGTCATCGAGGCGGTGGCGGAACAGACGCACCAGGGCGACGAGCAGGTCGGGCTCGGTGTCAAAATCGAACAGATCATGGCCGATCGTCAATGACCCGACGTCGACGTCCAGCAACGCGAACAGGTTTCGCATCCCGATCTTCGGACGGATCGAGAACCGCCACTCCCCGACCGCCACGACCCCGACCATCTGGGATGGACGAAACAGCCATCCCCCACCCGCCGGTCGGACCTCGATACCCCACCCTCGGTTCGCGGCAAGGGTCTCGGCGACCTGCCGCGGCACGTCGACCGGCTCAGCGGTCCAGCGCCATTCGACGAGCTCGACGACCCGATCACCACGGTCGTTCGGATGGGTCACCGAGGTGCATCTCCGGCCGGGAGCGACTCGGCGGCGTCTCCGAGTTCGGCAGCGTCGTCACCGGGCACGAGGGGTACGGCATCACCGATGGCGAGCTCGTCGCCTCCCGAGCCGGCCCACATCGCGTCGAAGGAGAACCGCTTCTGCATCTCGGGGTTGCCGAAGAACAGATCCTCGATCAGAGGGCGGATCTGCAGGTCCCAGATCTCCCGCAGCATCGTCTCGTCGATCGCGAGTCGCATGAAGTAGCTGGGCCCCAACACGAGATGCCGGCCACCCAGCGCGTCGGCAAGGCTGTTGTTGACCCGGTCGACGAAGTCCGGCAACACCTCGAGTTGGCCCTCCTCGTCGACCCACCGTTCCAGGACCCGGGCGATGGGGTTGTTGCCCTCCACGTCGGGGGTGAAGTCGATGAAGCGGAACCGGCGACGCATCGCGGCGTCGATCAGTGCGACCGACCGGTCGGCGGTGTTCATCGTGCCGATGATCCACAGGTTCTCCGGGAGTTCGAACGCCTCCTCGGGTCGGTAGAGCAGGTTGGCCGAGCGGTCGCGGTATTCGAGCAGGAAGAGCAGTTCACCCAGAACGCGCGGCAGGTTGGCCCGGTTGATCTCGTCGATGATGAGGATGTGCGGTCGCCCCGGTTCGGCGCGGGCGGCCTCGGCCATACGCACGAGCGGCCCCGGGAACAGCTGGTAGGTGAAGCCGTCGCCGTCACGGTTCGGGACGGGCCGGTAGCCCTCCACGAAGTCCTCGTAGCCGTACGACGGGTGGAACTGCACCAACATCCGGTGGCTGTCCTCGGGGGCGATCGCTTTGGCCATCTCCTGGGCGATGTGGGTCTTGCCCGTCCCGGGTGGCCCGTAGAAAATCACCTGCCTCGTGGTCCGCAACTGGTCGTACCAGGCGAGCAGATCCTCGGGTTCCAGGTACAGCTTCGGGGCGAGCGCGGTGAGGTTCGCGATCGCACCGGTTTCCGTGTCGACGTCCGCTGCGTCGGTTTCTGCGTCGTCGACGCGTTCCTCCAACAACCAGTAGAGGAAGCGACTCTGGCCCCACAGGTCGCCGGGAAAATGCGGGTCGAGGAGGCCGCGAAGGATCCGGTTCGATTCGACCTGCCGCCGACCGGGCATGAGCTCCATGTCCGGGACGGGGAGCCCCAGACGCGTCAACATCCCGGCTTTCCCACTGTCGCCGGTGAACGGATAGACGGGGATGATCTCGTCGGGCCGGGTGACCGCGAGCAGCTTCATCGTCATGGCCTCACCCAGGCCACTGACGTTCACGGGGTCGTCGTGGTCGACGATCCGGTCGATACGCCGGGCGAGATCGTCATCGCTCCAGAGCAGGTATCGGATCGACTGGATGATCCGCGTCCATTCCTCGTCGTCGGCTTCGTTGATGACGCGATGCAGGTGCGAGTGCGGACCCGGGTTGCCGTAGCGGGGTGCGATCAGGGCTTTGAGGTGCTGCTTGGACAGCGCCCCCAGGACGGCTCTCTGGAACGGCGCCGCGAGAGCTGCGGCTTCGGCTTTGCGGGCGAGGTCGTCCCCACCCGGGTATCCGGTTGCGGCGCGGAAGGTCCCGACCAGGTCGGTGAGATCGTCGGTATCGCTCGTCTCGGCGGTGGCGGCACCGGCGCTGATCCGCTCGTGGGCGCGGTGGAACGGCTCGGCGAGTGTCTCGACGGCGGCACGAACTTGGGCACGCAGATCGTCGATGGCGGCGATGGACGACACATCGAGCTCGACGGCGGCATCGGTCCAGTCCCGATCATCGGGAACGAACACACCATCGCCGCCGTCCCAGACCTGCTTGTACAGCGACACGCCGTCGGGGAATTCACCTCCGAGTGCCTTTCGGAGCTCCCGGGTGTACCCGCCTTTCCCACCGACGTGGTACGTGTGCACCGCGACCGTCACGCGTTCCCGATCGACACGGAACCGAACCGGCGGGTGGGTCTGGGGGTCCTCGACGAACTGCCAGCGGACGTACTGGTCGTTCCGGGCGGTCACCTTCTCCGGTGAATTCACCCAGTAGGGCGAGACCACTTGCGACCTCATCTCGCCACCGAGCACGTCTTCCACCACCGGTCGGAGCTGCTCACCGACGCGCTCGACGTCGAGGAGCATCTGTTCGGCGTTGCGGAGACGTGCCGTCCACGCCGTGTGTGCCGCGACGTCATCCGGTGAGGGTTCCGATGACGGGATCGTCGTCACCCACGCGTTCCGTTCGATGATGGTCGGGTCGAGTCCGAGCACGGCCCGGTGTTCCTCGGTCCCGAACCACGACAGGACGTGCCAGGCGTGCTGCCGGTCGTCGTCGAGTGCCGCGAGGAGGTCGTGGTAGGCGCGGTAATAGTCGCCGGGGTTGTCCTTGTCGTCGACGAGCCACCCGAACGCGAGCAGACCGTTCTTCGCGTTCGTCCACATGGGTTGCCAGCCCGAGCGGTCCTGGAGCCACCAGAACCAGGACGCGAAGAACGGCACCCGGCCGATCTGGACACCCGACCCGGTCCGGCGGAGGGCCACCACCCACTCGGCGAACTCCTCGAGTTTCGCGACGGCGTCATCGAGATCGGTCGGCACCGTGATCACCCGGCGCAGCGGCCCCTCCGCATCACCAGCCGGGGCGTCCTTCACCATCTGGTTGAGGCTCATCGCCCCGGCGAAGCCGGAGAAGCCGAACAGTGGCTTGCCGGCCGTCCAGCGCTGGATTGCGTCCCGTAGCCCTTCAGCCGATTCCGCCCCGGCGAGGAACGCCTCGACGGTAGTGAGGAGCTCGGGGCGTTGCGCTGCGCGGATTCGCTCTTCGTCCTCCACGTCGATCCCACTCCGCTCCCGGAACGTCGGGACCAGTTGCCGTTCGTACCGCTCACGGCGGAACTCGATCTCCCGCGGATGCCACGTCTGCCTCATGGGCCCACGGTTCTACCAGCCGCCACGGACAGGGAGCTCTCGCTCCGCCAAGATCACGGGATCCGTACATTGAACCGGCGCATCAGCACGGTACCGAGCGAGTGATACACCATCCCGGCTGCGCGATCGGTGGCAGAATTCGGCGATGACGGGCCATCTGTTCATAACTCGTGGCGACCTGCTGCATCTGCACTGTGATGCGATCTTGATCCCGAGCGGAACCGATGCCATGGGGAGGTACGGACATCTCGTGTCTCCGTGGCGGGCGATACCGGGGTTGCCGGTCGATGCCACGGACTGTCTCCGCACAGCTCCCACCGACGAGGAGCGTGCGGTGGAAGTGATCGCTGGGTCGGAGTCGAAACGGGCGGTCTGGGCTGCGCACTCGGGCGACCTGGGAAAGCCGCCCGCGTGGTATGCGGAGCCGTACGAGGCGTTCATCGCCACTGCGGCCGGACGATGCACCGTTCCCGGCGAGATGCTCGGCGCCGCACGCCCACTGCTGGGAGTCCCGCTGCTGGGCACCGGTCACGGTGGCAAGAGGCACGAACGTGGACAGGTGATGGAGGTGGTGATCGGACGGCTCATGGACATCCTCGGCAACGACGCGATACATGCCGACGTCGTCCTGGTCACGAACGACGAGAACTCGTACTGCGCGGCACAAGCGGCCCGCGCGAATTGGATCCGGGCGAGCAACACCGCCGATGTCCTCTCGGACATCGAACACGAAACGGTCGAACGACTCACTCGTGAGGCAAAGGCGGGCCGGCTCGTGTTGTTTCTCGGCGCAGGCGTGAGCATTGGCGCCGGCCTGCCGTCGTGGAACAAGCTGTTGACCAACCTCGCCGACAAGACCGACCTCAGCAGTGCCGAGCGCGCCCAACTCGAGACACTCGACCCTCGTGACGCGGCAGCCGTGATCGAGCGTCGTCTCGAAGGTGGCGAAGCTCCTGAAGGCGGTGGTCTCCGCGCCGCGATCGAGCAGATCGTCGATCGGGATCCACTCCGGGTTTCCCTGCTCCATCAACTGCTCGCGGCGCTGCCGAGTACCGAGGTGCTGACGACCAATTACGACCGGCTCTTCGAGCAGGCATGGGAAGACGCCGAGCGCGAGCCAACCGTTGTCCCGAAGGATCTGGGCGAGGAGGGGCCCGCCGGGACAGGACGGGCAGAGTGGATCGTGAAGTTGCACGGATCGGTCGACGACAAGTCCGGCCGCCCACTCGTCCTTTCGAGAGGTGATTATCTGCGCTTCGAGACGTCGGGTGCCGCGTTGGCAGGGATCGTCCAGGCCATGTTCCTCATGCGTCACCTGTTGTTCGTCGGGTACTCGTTGTCGGACGACAACCTGCACCGCATCGTCCACCAGGTGCACGAGACCATCGCCACCGCGGCGTATCCACGGGGGCACATGGGCAAGTTCGGAACCGTGCTGACCGACCAGGAGCCACGGTTGCAGGACAAGATCTGGGAGGACGAGCTCACGTTCTTGTCGACGCACACCGGCGGCGGCGACACCGATGCGATCCGTCGCGTCGCGATCATCCTCGACGAACTCGCTGCCGCGACAGCTCCCCAGGGTCGCTACCTGGAAGATCCTTCGTTCGACGCCATGTTGAACGACGAGGAGATCGCGGTGCGAGAGCACCTGCACGCCCTGCGGAAGGCTACACACGCCCCTGGGGTCGGGGTTGCGATCCGAACCGCGATCGAAGGGGCCCTGTCGGCATTCGGTCTCGCACGCGATGACCTGTTCCCCACCACGCGGTACGAATCATTGACAATCGCATCGGGTCGTCACATCGAAATCGGTGTGGTCGAGCACGAGTTCCAGGAGTGGCGCGGCACTCCCCCAGCATGCTCGTACGGTCGGAAACCGGCAGTCGAGTTCGCAGGGCAAGGCGTCTTCGCCGAGATCGTCATCGTGCGCCTCTGTCAGCAGGCCGGTTGGGACGCGCTCTGGGCATCGACGTACGGCGGTCTCCGCTACTTCGACCAGCAACCCTTGGCCGACCGATCGAACACCGCAACGGCGCCAGGGCATCTCGACAAGATGGTCCACCGTATTGCCGAGGCAAAGGACGGGAAGGTCGCCGGTACGTTCGACGTGATCGCGTGGCGCGGTGACGAGTTCCGATTCATCGAGGCGAAACGCTCGGGCCGCGACCGGGTTCGCGAGACGCAGATCCAGTGGCTCGCCGCGGCACTCGACCTCGGCTTCGACATCGGCGACTTCATGCTCTTCGAATGGCGGCTGAAGCACTGACACCGACTGTCGGTTCATCGACGAACCCCTCGACAAGCGAATAATGTAAGGGTGAAGCGCCCCGGGTTTTGTGGAGGCTGTGGTGTGTCCCGGGACGCTTCAGACAAGGGCGACATCGTCGGTATCGAAGAGGACTTCGAATTCGTCGGTGGAAAAGATGTCGACGGTTGGGAGCTGTGGCTCACCTGCGCCGTGGACACATCGATGGGCAAGGTCGCCGCGACCGAGCTCGACATCGCCTACTGCGATTTCGATGGTAGGACCGTCGCCAAGATCAGTGTCGGGCCGAGCCCCCGTCCGGTGTTCGCGCTCCACCCCAAGGGCGAGAAGCGCCAACGGTTCCTTGCACGCACCAACAATTCAACCGAGGAACTCGAGGGCGAGGAACTTCTCGACTACAAGGCACGGAGATGGCCGGAGTGACCGAGCACGCTTGACGCGAGCCGTCGCCCGTGCCCGCCGGACAACGGCCGTGCACCCCTTCGGGCGACACCGGCCGACCGGCACGCGCTGCATCGGGAGGACTGATTGTCACAGCGCCCACCTACGATCATCGACGTACGCCGCTGGCTCGTCGAACTGATCGGTCTGCGGCGCCGGCAAAGCAAGCCGTAGCAGGCCTCGGTCGTCGACCACCGTCTGCTCGGAGGGAGGGAACCCATGAGTGACATCAACCGACCCGATGGACGAGCCGACCACGACCAGACACCTGAACCGACCGATGATCTGGTCGCCAGAATCGAACGCCTCGTCGAACTTCGTCAGGTCGGACACCTGACAGATGAAGAGTTCACGCAGGCGAAAGCGGCGCTGATCGCCGAGGCCGGACCAACCTCTGGTCCAACGCCCAGTCCCCCACCCCGAGCATCGGAGATCCGCAGCGCTGGTTCAGATTCGGGGACGACGATCGGTTCCGGTGAGTCGACTCCGCCCACTACGCCATGGCCCACCCAGACCCCGACCTCGGGGACACCGCCCATCACACGACCGGCATACGAGCAGGCCGGGTGGGCGTCCGATGTGGACCCGCCGCCGATCGGCCCCGGGGAAGCCGACAGCGAGGTGTCGGCGGTGACCGAGGAAGCGAAGTCCCGCAAGAAGATCGTGATCGCGCTCATCCTCGTCATTCTCATAGCGCTCGGCGGAGCCGTCGCCTACATGATCCGGAATTCTCGGACCCCTCACCAGACCGTCGAGGGGACGTTCACGATTCAGAAAGGTAGCTACTCATCGCCGAACTTCTCCGGAGGAGCCTTCGGGTGCGAAGGAGACGGCGGGTACGGCGATCTGAACTCGTCGACCCAGGTGGTCGTCAAAGACGACAACGGCGATGAAGTTGCCCGGACGGAGTTGGGCACGGGGAAAGACACGAGTGATGAGCTCTTCGGCGGTTGCGAATTCAACTTCGAGTTCGACGTCAGCAAAGGCCCCGAGTACTTCGTCGTATCCGTGGGCCGACGGGGAGAGTCCAAGTACACTTACGACGAACTCGCCGAGCCTGAAGCGATCCAATTGACCATCGGTTCTTGACGAACGGTCCACGCTGTCTCAGCGGAGAATGGCCGCCAGGTACGGCCTGACGCCTTGCCCCACGGCCTCGAGCTCGAGATCGATGCCCGGCATTTCACCCAATAACCGCGGGTGCGGCAGTCCGACCAACCACGGGTTGAAGTTGCGGGCCCTGTCGTTCCAGATGTCGGGGGCGGCCATACGCTCGACCCGACCCTGGGTTCGCATTCGTTCTGGGGACCTCGTCACCATCAGACGGGCCAGGTTCCGCAGGCGGCTACCGATCCGGATGGGCGACCGTGTATCCCATCCGTTCGAGTTGTTCGATGGCTGTTACCGGGTCGTTACGTACTGCCGTCCGCAGCTGGGCCCGTAAGCTGATCAGCTCTACCCAACCCCTACCGAGGGCCAAGCAAAGGAAATCCTGAGAGTACACGTCCTCGATCAAGGTGAATCGTTCACCGTCGAACCCCCAAAGTACGACCTCGCAGGCGTCTGTTTGTCCGACGCGATCCCCGCCAAGCCGGCCTCGGCGTGGCGACGCATTGCGCGCCATTCGTGATGGTACCGTTGACGACCTCGGCCAGGATCGAAACGAACTTCTCGACCTCGGCGATCAGGTCCGCCACGCTGTCCAGACAGGTGCCAGCACGCCTCGGGTTATGAGCCACATGTCTCGAAGCTCATCGCTTTCGAACTCGTCAATGTCCGCCGCGACGAACTCCTCGATGGTCATACCGCAGCGCCCGAGGACCTCTTCGACGAGGCGCCGAAGTCCGTGGGGTGTGAGAGCCGAGGTCGTCATGTCGCCGAACGTATCTGGTTGCGGTGACACCACGTCGGAGAATCGCCAGTGAACTCGGACATTTTCGGAATATCGAGCCGCGCGGCGCTGGTGCGGACCCTTCACGGTTCTCGGCGGTTCTGCAACAGATCCTCCGCGAACGACCGGAACGGAGCGAGTGACCTCAATGGCGGACCCGGTGGTTGAACTCCAACGGTCGGGGGTCGCACCGATCCGGCGGACTGTGGCTGGTCGTTTCAGCAGATCACCCGGGATCCCCCGAGTGCGTCTTCCAGATCGTCCAACGGAAGCGGCGCGGCGGCTTCGTCGTCTCGGTCACCGAACAGCAACCAGTCGTCACCGATGATCTGATCGTCACAGAGACCCCAGGAATCCTGGATGTCGAGTGCCTCTTGCAACGCCGCATGATCCTCGTAGATGTTCACGTTGATGAGCTGTCGACCACTCGTCCCATCCAGCACGCACCGGAAGGACTTTTCCGGTCGAAACTCTTCGATGGCCTCGAAACTGGTGTCCTCTTCCTCGAAGTCGGTACAACCGAGACCGGCCTCGACCAACGCGTCCTGGAACTCCTGCACCGAGGTGAGTGTCACCTCCGACGCCGCCCCCTGGTCGTCGACCTCGTCCGTGACGTCCTCCGGTTCCGGCACCGTCGTCGATGCTGTGGTGGCGGGCTCATCGTCTTCATCGATTGCGGCCGGTGCATCCTGAGATCGATGGATCGATGTGGAAGCCTGGTCGGTCGAACCAGCGCCGCCGCAGGCGCCCGCGATCAACCCGAGTATGACGATCATCAACATCGGCCCAAGTTGTACACCGACACGTCCAGCCCGTTTCGGGTAGATGCGATTCACGACCACGTCATTTCACCTTCCAGTGACTGTCGACGCGGCAGGGTAGGCCCTACGTTGTCCTTTCGTCATCGTCACGACGTCACGTCACCGTGCACGGCGCGTCCGTCCTCCCGCTTTGTGTCACCCAGACATGTTCAGGGATGCAGATCGCGGAGCTCGACACCATCCCGGCTCCAGGCTTGCCAACCATTGACGGAAGTTCCCCCGTTGACTGCTCGTCCCGCGGCACTCGGACTCGAAAATCGATGGCCATCTTCGAGGATGATGCCGGCGCCATCGACGCGTCCGACGTAGGTGATCCCGTGTACCCGGTATTCGATGGGTCCATCGGGAACATTCGCGAGCGAACGGTTGAAGGTGCGCCTGGGTCCTCCAGTGGTTGTCCGAGCAGTCCGAGCCGGTCGCGGACGCGGAGCGTGCACTGAAGCCGGTGAGGCCGATACTGGTGGTTTCCTGGCCGACGTCGGCGCGGACCGCGACGTAACCAAGGCAGTGCCGCTTGGATACCCATCGGCAGGATCAGTGCCTCGGGCACCGGTTTCGGAACCAACCCCGGGCTCGTTGCCGGTGTCGAGCAGCTCGCCGAGACGGCCGATCATGCGCGCACGCCGCTGATCGTAGAACCTCGAAAAGGATGCGATGTCGTCGGGGAGGTCGTGCATGTCGTTCTCGGCCAGGTATCCCGTTCGCGCACCAGGATCGGGGAATCGGTCACGCGCCCAGTCCATGGGAAGCATCGCTTGCTTGGAGGTGTTGACCGATCCTCGGAGGAGTTGGAGGTTCCCGAGCCGGTCGAAGACGTCGCGCAGGTCGTCCATCACCGCCGGATCGACACCGGCTGCACCGAGGGCACGCTTGGTGAAGAGCTTCTTCGGGAAGACGTGGTCGACGTGCAGGTCGTTGCCGATCGCGGCGGCCGGGTAGAGAAGCGACAGAAGTACGTATGCGCGGCTGTTGCGTGACTTCGTGTCGGCGAGTTGTTCAATGTGTTCTCGGGTGAATACGAGCGATTTGCCCATCTGCGCAATCGTCCTCTCCAACTCCCGTGCGGGGAAGCCCCCTGTGCCGTGCTCCTGGATCACTGCGCGCATGAGGGTGATCAACTTGTTGAGGTTCGAGCCCCACATTCCGGGCGCGAGCAGCATCCGAAGCACCCATTGTCGGACGACCTCACGGTCGGCACGGTGGCCAGCGGACGTCACATACGCGTAGTCGAGGCCACGGACGTCGAAATAGGTGGCGAGCGGAAAGATGATGCTCGCCGCCGGCAGTGTTCTGGCGGAAAATCCAAACGCGTCGAGTAGGTGCACGGCGTTGCGCAACGCTGCTTCGATCCGGTCCCACGATTGGTCGATGAGCGCAACCGACTCGGGAGTGAGCGTCTTCGGCTCGACCGCGACCGACGGGCGGTTCGTCAGCAACAACCCGGCTTTGAGCACCCGGTCCTTGGTGAACGAGAAACCTCGCCCTGTCGCATTGAGGTCATCAACGAGGCCGTGGATGGTTTCGCGGGCATCCCGTTCGGTGAAGCGGGCGGTCGCGACACTCAGCAGCAGATCGGATTTCGACAGGACGGTCCCCCCGCTGTTGACGCGGATGAAGATCTCGAGAACCTTCGTCAGGTCCGTTTCATCGAGTTCGAAGTAGCTGATGCAGGGAACCTGTGTGATGGCTTCCCACAACGAGTAGAGCGTGTCGTAGGCGGTGGGATGATCGGCGAGGCCGGCGGCCTGGATCCGTCGGTTGATTTCGCGTCCGCTCTCCATGTGGAACGCGTCGGCAGCCAGGAACCATGCGTGGCCCCGGGCGCGCTGGGCTTCCTCGTCGGGCAGGAATCGGAACAGGTACTTGACGCCACTCTCGTCGCCCTCTTCGGGATCGTGGGTGAGGTCCAGGTACATGCGGGTGACGGGGTGGGTGTCACCGCTCGCGCCTGCCCGTGCTCGCTTCACCGCATAGGAGCCGTTCAGGGCGATGTTCAACGTCGTGAGGCGTTGTTGCCCGTCGAGGATGGCTGTTACCGGCCGCCCAGCCGGGAACTCGATGACCGGGGAGTGCGAGTTCTTGCGTTCGTGGTAATCGCGCATCACCTCGTAGAACCGGTAGTCGGCCGAATCGTCGGGGCTGATGCGCCAGAACAGGAACGTGCCGATCGGGTACCGGCGCAACAAACTGTCGAACAGGCTGCACATCTGGGCCGGCGCCCACACGAACTCGCGTTGGATCGCCGGGATCACGTATTCCTGGTTCTCGATCCGCTGAAGAACCGTCTTGATCGTGAGCGGTGTCTGGTAGGCCATGTGGAATCCCCCCGAGTGCGGTGCGCCGTCGATGGTAACGGCAGTCTCGTGGATGACTCGGCGTTCCGGGACCCCCAGTACCGGCACCGACACTCCGTGACCGCGCAAAACCGGGCCGCTCACCGTCCGGAGAGGAGCCCGCTTCACTTCCTCGGGCTACTGCCCTCGGCAGTGTCGAGTGTTGCCTGTTCTCGAGGCTCCCGCAACCTGGGCCTCGGTACGTACAGACAAGCACGTTCGACGCGAACGTGGGATCTGTCGATCAACGCGGTCAGCGCTAATTAGACAAGTCCGGCGTTTCTCGCTGCCCGAGCTCGACGGCGATCATCGGCGGTCGCGGCAGCTTCACGGGCGTCGGTCTTCGCCGCGCCCCGTGCGGTCAGGGTCCGCATCACTTCTTCGGCGGGCACACGCCGCGCTGTGCCGACCATGAAGTTCTCGATGTGGCCCTCGTCGCAAAGTCGGGTCAGGTGGGTACGTGACATGCCAAGGACGCTGGCGGCTTCGGTCGTGGTCAGAGGTTTCCCTGTGGTGACCGTAGCGACGGTTTCACCGCGCAGGTACGCCTCGAGCGCCGACTGAAGTTGTTCACGTACCGCAACCGGCAACGACGCAAGGTCGATCACGCCACTGGACGACACGTCGTCCGCGACGGTCACGAGTCGTTCGCGCTCATCGTCGGCGAACTCGGTCGGATCGACGACGTTCACCGGTGAGTTACGCATGGTCCGCTGTTCCTCGCGCGAGACGCCCCATAAGTGCCACAACTGTTGTAAGTGTGCCAAAGTTTGCCCATGTTCACGTGCACATCGACAGACCGCGCAGCAACACCACCAACGATCGGATATTCGTGAACCATGAAACACACCGCTGCGCTCACCTTGATGTTGCCCTCGTTCCTCAGCACACGAACCCGTGAGAGACCTCCTCGAAGCGTTCTCAGCGACGAATCGAGTCGATGAGTCTCCAGACCGACGAGCTCGGGTTCGAACCACCGGGTGAGCCGTCGCCTGCGTGCTTCTCGTCCAAGCGGATCGCGCGTTCTCGCGCAGCATCGAATCGATCGAAGAGCGCAGACTGGGCGTCAACCGTCAGGTTCTTGCGACATCCCAGCAGCTCCCCCGCTGCCTTCTGTACGTCGTGTCGGTCGATGAACGCTGCCTGGTCGACAAAATGCAGCACGAACCACAGCTCAATACAGGGATTCGAGATTGCCAGGTGGATGCCATTTTCAGCGGCCTTCCGTCGTGCCTCGGGCAGGCGGGCATGGGCATCGACGTCGAACAGGCACCAGATTTCGTCATGGGCGCGGCCACGCCCGCGTTCTTCCTCTCGAAGCTCTTGCTTGCGTACACCGGCTGCGCGCTTGACCAGTTCCATCGGCGGACCGTGGAACGGGTCGACACTGACGAGCACGGTGCCTCGGTAGGAACGTCGCCACGGAAGCAGATAGCTCTCCTCGGTCTTCGTGCCTTCGGTGAACACGAGAATCTCGCGCCGCTGTGCCGCCTTGGTCGGCCGTCTCGGCCGACCTCGGCTGGGCCTACTCAATGGTCGTCCGCCGACGCCAGATCGAGCGCGGCGGCAAACTCCTCGCGTGAGAGGATCGGCGTGGCCCCGTAGCGACCCTCGAGATACCGCTTTCCGATTGCTTCCTGCTTGCGCGGGTCGAGATCGATGAGCGGGTACAGCCGGGTGTTGCCGTCGCCGTCCTTCTCGGTGAACCAGATCTGATCTCGCCCGATCAGCCGGTCGCCAACCGAGCCACCGAGCAGCGTCGAGTCGTGCGAATTGAAGATGAGCTGTGCCCGATGCGGGTTGGTGTCCTCGCGTTGGAAGAGACCGACAAGTTCGGCGACCAACCACGGATGCAAGCTCGCGTCGATCTCATCGGCCAAGAAGACCGAGCCAGTTTCGAGTGCCCTCACGACCGGGCCGATAACTCCGAACCAGACCAACGTGCCGAGCGACTCGTCCTCGGCCGGCAAGGTGACGTCCTTGTCGTTCGTGCCGCGGTGCACGAGGTCGACCCCGAGGTCCTCGAACTGCGGCCCCTCGTCGGCCTCTGGTTCCTCTTCGAGGCCGTTGAGAATGCGAACCGCTCTGCGCATCCGTTCTTGCATCACTGGATCGGGGGCACGCTTGTGTGCATCCACGACACCGAGATCGGCAGCGCGTAGCAGCGCGAGCACGCGTGCACGATGCTCAGGATCTTCAAGCATCTCGGTGGTAACGGCCTGACGCCAGGGACGAGATTCTGCTTGCGCCAGCACCAGGTTCCGACCGAACCACGCATAGAGCGGTGCCAGCGCGGCGTGGTTCGCCGAAGCTGCGGTGGACAGGAAGAGGGCGTTCGAGCGGAGTAGTTCGGTCACCGCACGAGTCTTGGATCGCTCGACCGCGCCGGCTTCGATGTTGTCACCGTCTCGTCGGAAGATCAGCGCGGCGCGACCCTTTGGGTACCAGTACGCCCACTCGGTATGGACCCGTTCATCGTCGATGAGGAAGCCGTACTCGTGTCGGACCCCGTCGAGGATGAGGTCGATCTCGAACCGTGACGGCGCGGACGGGGTGTCGTCGTCCAGAAGAAAGGGACGCCGGGGAATGCGACCACCCGGGACGCCCAGCCGGAACGAGTGCATGACGAGACTTCGCATGTCGCCCATCACCCGCAGCAGGTTGCTCTTACCTGACGAATTGGCCCCGAAGACCCCAGCGACGGTGAGAACGCCGAGCGACGCATCGCCGTCGCGCCAAGGTACCTGTCGAACGTGGCCCGGCTCGGCCATGGAGGTCGCGAGCAGCGAGAACTCGGCAAGATCCCGGTACGAGCGGACGTTCTCGACCCGGAACCCCAGCAACACTGACGGCCGGGAGGATGATTGAGTGAGGGTCATGAGTCGATTATTGCAGATATTTAGCGATATCAAGCGTCAGAGTCGAGATTCTGCCGCTACATTGGTTACAGCGGTGGAATTCCATCGCTGTAGTACCCGGTCGGAACTTCCCGGCGCCAGCCCTCAATTGCAGCAATCGGAGGATTCCCTCGATGTCCAAAGTCCACGACCTTCTCGATCACGTCCGGCGCGAGATCGCACCGAGCGACGAAACGCTCAGCGCGGCCCGACAACACAGAGATACCGTCTTGTCTTCGGCACTGTCTTTCGACGGGGCTCTACGCGCCTATCGCTCCGGATCGATCGCGCACGGAACCGCCAACGACGACACCGACGCCGACTGCGGAGTCGTGCTGGATCGGCGCAGCTGGTGTTCACTCGGGCCAGATGGCGACGGCGAGGGCCCCGCCGACGTGGTCGAGCAGGTGCGCTCGAAGGTCCGCGCTGATCTGAACGCAGCCGGCTGGAACGTGGGAACGCGACTGAGCAAGCGCGCGATCACCGTGACGTTCCCTGATGGGCCGAGTGTGGACCTCATCGTCGGGCTGACCCGCAAGGAGGAATCGGGCATCTGGATCCCGAATCTTGCTGCACGCCGGTGGGATGCGTCTGATCCCGAATGTCACACCGAATTGCTCACAGCCGATCCCAAACCATTGCGGGTCACACGGGCGCGCACGATTCGGCTCGCGAAGGCATGGAACAAGCAGTGGACCGAGCCCGGGATGTGCAGCTTCAATATCGAAGCATTGGCGCTCGCGGCAGTGGAACCCGGAATGGGAGTGCCGAAC
>CAZVFF010000002.1:0-34112 GCA_964626395.1 uncultured Iamiaceae bacterium
GCCAGGCCGTCGTCCTCGCGGGCGATCGGCACACCGACGACCTCGACCGGCAACGACAGGTCGGCCGCGAGGCGGCGCACGACGGCGAGCTGCTGGTAGTCCTTCTGACCGAAGTACGCCCGGCACGGCCCGACGATCGAGAACAGCTTGGTGACCACGGTCGCGACCCCGGCGAAGTGGGTCGGCCGGCTCGCTCCCTCGAATGCCTCGCTGACCCCGGCGACGGTGACGGTGGTGGCCACCGGCGACGGGTACATCTCGGCGACCGACGGTGTGAACACGATGTCGCCCCCGGCGTCGTCGATCACGCGCCGGTCACGGTCGAGGTCGCGTGGGTAGGCGTCGAGATCCTCGTCGGGCGCGAACTGCAGGGGGTTGACGAAGATGCTCACGACGACCTCGTCACACCGGGCACGGGCGGCGCGGATCAGTGATGCGTGGCCGTCGTGCAGGTAGCCCATCGTGGGAACGAAACCGACCGTCGCCCCCCGGGCGCGGACGACGTCCAGTCGGTCCCGCAGGGTCGTGATGCGTTCGACGATCACGCTCATCGACCGGTCCCGCGCACCCCGTCGTCGCCATCCGCGTCACCGCACCGGGCGTCCCGCAGCCACGCGGGCACCGATGCGGTACGCCCGGCCAGCACCGCGGCGGCTTCGGCGAGCGCGGCGTAGGCCGGACGTTCCGCTCCGGCCAGGGCACCCAGGTGCCGGTGCACGGTCGCCCAGTCGCCCCGGGCGACCGGCCCGGTCAGGGCATCGGCGGCGGACCGGGTCGCCAACCCGTCCAGGGTGTGCCGTGCGAGCCCCAGGTACGCTTCGGGCGGCACGCCGGTATCGGCCGAGATGCGTTCGACCTGGCCGAACAACGCGACCAGGTGGTTCGACGCGACGACCGCGGCGGCGTGGTAGGCGACCCGTCGATCGTCGGGCACGTGGACCGCACGCCCACCCAGGCTCGCCACGACGGCATCCAGGAGCGCCAGGTCGTCTGCGGTGTCGGCATCCACGGCGAACCACGCGTCGTCCCGGAGCCGGTCGGCACCCGTGACCGGGTCGGGCAGCGACACCAGAGGGTGCAGCACCCCCCGGCGGGGGTGGGCACCCAGGGCGCCCGGACCGAGCGCACCGGCCAGGTGCACGATCAACGCCCCGTCTGCGACGGGCAGCTGTCCGGCGACCTCGGCGATGGCCGCGTCGGGGGTCGCGACCACCACCAGGTCGACCCCGTCGGCGGCATCGGCCGGGGTGTCACCCCGGCCGAGGGGTCCGCTCACCCGCCAACCCACCGCGCCGAGCGCGCGGGCGATCGCGCCGCCGGCACGTCCGTCGCCGATCACGCACACCCGCCCGCCCGCGGGTCGTCGTGACGGCCGGATCGGATCGGGGCCATCGGCGCCCGCCGGTGTCGAGGACATGGCCCCAAGGTGTACACCACGGGTCGGTGCGGTCGGGCACGGGTAGCATCGTGGGCACCGTCGAGCCCGGGAGGATCGCATGGACCAGAGCGCTTCGATGCTGCGCGTGCAGGCGACCCGTGCCGCCGACTTCGCGGCCGACGAACCGCTGATCGGGGCGATGAGCGCGACGCTGCCCAAAGGCGATGCGGCGCTGGACCCGAACCGGATGGCCGCGGCGTCCGGTTTTCCGTTGGCGAACAAGATGATGCTGGCGCTCACGCCCCGCCGGGTCGTGGTCTACCGGACCGGTTGGGGCGGCAAGGTGTCGGCCCGGATCGGGGAACTCGAACAGAACCGGATCGCGAACATCGAGATCACGTGGAACCGCAAGCTGGCGGTCGTGGCGTTCGCGCTGGCCGACGCACCCGCGGTCGTGATGATCGCGTCGGACACCGCCTCGGCGGAACACTTCCGCAACCGGTTCCTCCGGTTGCGGGGCCGGATCTGACGCCGACGGACACGGCGGCCCGCGGCCGCGCCGAGGACGGTCCGCTCAGGCGACCAGGTCCTCGAGCCGCCCGAGCCGTTCGACCGCGCCGGTCGAGTGGAGCAGGTCCTCGTCGTCGACGAGTTCCGGGGCGAGTTCGGACAACGGCGCCAGGACGAACCGGCGGGCGGTCATACGCGGGTGCGGCACGGTCAGTTCGGGGTCGTCCAGGGTGACCCCGTCGATCCAGAGCACGTCCACGTCGAGGGTGCGCGGTCCCCAATGGACCTCCCGCACCCGTTCCGCCGCGGATTCGAGTCGGCGACACACCGCCAGGATCTCGTAGGGGTCGAGGTCGGTTTCGAGGCGGACGACCAGGTTCAGGAAACGTCCCTGTTCGCCGGGGCCGCCCACCGGGTCGGTCTCGTACACGTCGGACACGGCCACCACCGACGGGCCCAACGTCTGGATCGCGTCGGTCAGGTACTCCGCGCGATCGCCCAGGTTCGATCCGAGACCGAGGAACACCCGGGTCATGCGGGGCCCCCGCCGACCGATCGCGGCCTGGTGATGCGGACCCCGGACGTCGCGAGCTGTTGGGGAACCGGCGGGCGCAGCTTGCGCACCGCCACGGTCACCGCGTCGATCGGCGAAACGGCCAGGATCTCTGCCGCGACGACCTCGGCGAGGCGTTCCAACAGGAACGGGGCTTCACGGTCGCACACGGCGGTGACCAGATCGCACACCGCCCCGTAGTCGACGGTGTCGGCCAGTGCATCGGACCGCCCGGCACGCGACAGGTCCATCACCAGGTCGAGGTCGAACTCCAGGGGCTGGTCGCGCTCACGTTCCTCGGGCAGCACGCCGCAACGGGCGCTGAGACGCAGGCCGCGGATCTCGACACGGTCGTCGGACAACGACGTTCAGACCTCGGATGTCGAAGGCGGAGCGCCGGACACACCCAGCGAATCCGCGAGCGCGTCACGTGCTTCGGGCGCAGCGGTCGGCAACAGCGCCGCGAGGTGCACGAGCTCACGTCCGTACGGGCCCAGTTGGCGCTTGACCATGCGCTCCATCAGGGTGACCGCTTCGGGGCCGTTGGGGACCATGCCGGACCACACGATGTAGCCGGTGAGCAGCCCGCACACCGAGTCGTCGAGGTTGTCGGCGTGCACCAGGATCTTCTGGCCGTCGGCGAGCATCTGCTGCAGCTCGGGGTACAGCCGTGCGAGGTACGCCTGGGGTTCCTCGGTGTTGTCGAACCCGCGGTGACGCCACACGACACCCAGTTCGTCGTAGTTGTGCAGGTTGTGGGGGGCCGGGATGATCGACAGGACGCACGTGAACCCCTGTTCACGGATCCAGATGATCTCCTCCTGGCGACGCACCCGACGATGGTTCGTGCCGTAACCGCCCGGGCGTTCGGACACCGCGAGCCGGTCCTTCATGATCCAGGAGAAGTTGCGGGGCACGATCCCCTGGGCCCATTTTCCTTTGGCAGCCATGTGAACCGTGCAACTCCTCGTTCCATCGACGACAGCGACCCGTTCGGGGCCTGTTCACGCGCCCGACGGCACCGGGGCGAACTGGCACTCCAGTGTACGGAGAGCGTCAAATCGTCGCACCGCCCGGCGCGAACTCCGGGACGTTTTCACGTCCATGACCCGGAACGGTCCCGGAGTTCGTGGCGGGGACGGGCGAACCGGGGACGTCCGGGCACCGCGCGCGCCACGTTGTACGGTTCGTCGAGCCGTATCCGGACGACCAAGGGGGAATCCTGTCCACCACCGAGCCCACGCCCACGCCCGCGCCCCGAACGCCTCGGCGGACCTCGATCCGGAGCAAACTGCTCGCGGCTCTGGCCCTGCCGGTGTTCGTGGTCGCGCTCATCACCGGGATCCAGGCCAACCAGTCCCAACGCGAACTGAACGACACCCGTGATCAGGTGGAACTGGCACTGGCCGCGGGCGGCCCGTCGACCTTCGTGACCGCGCTGTTGGATGAACGCAACCAGACGGCACTGGATCTGCTGGACCTCGGGGACATTCCACTCAACGAGGACATCGCCAGCGTGGCCGAGGCCCGCGAGCGCACCGACGAGGCCCAGGCGCAGTTCGAGGATTCGATCGCCTCCAAGAACGCCGAGGTACGCGAGATGTTCGCGCCGGCCCAGAAGAAGGCGAACGAGATCCTGCAGCAGGTCCGCGAGCGGACCGACACCGACGGTGGCGAGCCCGGGGGCACCAACGACAAGGTCGTTCCGATCTACGACGACTACTCCGAGGTCATCGAGACGCTGATCGACGCGAACTACGACGCGGTGGGCCGAATCGACGACGCGCACCTGCACAGCGTCGCCCGGGCGATCGCCGAGAACACCAACGCGTCGAACCTCGCCTCGCTGATGCTGCGCGAGGTCGTGTTGCCGACGGTCACGCCGACGGAACCCGACACGTTCACCGCCAGTCAGTTGTACGCGCAGAACGCGATGGCCGAGGCGCAATCCAAGCGGAGCCTGTCGGTCGCCCCCGAAGCCTTGGAGGTCGCCGAGGCGTACTTCGGTCGTGACAGCCAGAAGATCTTCCTCGCCCAGATCGAACAGTTCGTCGAGAACGGCGCGATCGGCGACATCGAGGCGACGATCGAAGCCGCGGCCGAACCGAGCGGCACGAGCTATCCCGAATCGCTCGAAGCGGCGCTGAACGCTCGCGGTGACGCGCTCATCGGCGACGCCCAGCGCACCCGCAACCTGTACCTGGCCGTGTTCTTCCTGGCGACCGGGCTGTCGGTGCTGTTCGCACTCATCATCGCCCAGTCGATCTCGCGGCCTCTGGTGTCGATCGCCGAACAGGCCGACGAGATGGCGACGACGCGACTGCCCGAAGCGGTCCGCGGTGTGCTCGCGACGCCGATCGGCGAGGACGTGGTCGAACCCACCCTCGAACCGATCACGGTGCGAAGTACCGACGAGACCGCACTGGTCGCGGCGTCGATCAACGACGTCCAACACCGCGCGTTGAACCTCGCGGTGGAACAGGCGGCCCAACGACGCAACTTCGCCGACACGTTCCTGAACCTGGGCCGCCGCGTCCAGGGTCTGGTCAACCGGCAACTCGAGTTCATCACGGACCTGGAGGACGCCGAGGAGGACGCCGGGACCCTGGCGGACCTGTTCAAACTCGACCACCTGGCCACCAGGATCCGCCGTAACGCGGAATCCCTCGTGGTGCTCGCCGGTGTCACCCGGCGGACCCAACGGGGTGAACCGGCACCGGTCGTCGAGGCGATGCGATCCGCGCTCGGTGAGGTCGACGACTACACCCGTGTGGCGATCGAGGACGTGGCACACACCCGCCTGCCGATGAGCGTCGCGGCGGATCTGTCGCACATCCTGGCCGAACTCATCGAGAACGGCCTGAACTTCTCGCCACCGGACACCGACGTGACCGTGACCGGTCGACGCACCACCGACGGGTACCGGATCACCGTCGCCGACCGGGGTATCGGCATGGACGCCGACCAGGTTGCGACCGCGAACCGACGGCTGTCGGGGAACGAGTCGTTCACGGTCGCGCCGTCCCGCTACATGGGTCACTACGTCGCCGGGCACCTCGCCACCGGCCTCGGCATCGACGTCGGCGTCACGTCGTCCCCCGAGGGGACGGTCGCCACCGTCGACATCCCGGAAAGACTGCTGGTGCCCGATTCGAAGACCCCCGATCCCGGAGCGGTCGACGGAACCCCGACCGACGTCGACGACGAGCAGCCGGACCCGGGCCCCTCCCCCGAGGATCCGACGTCGGAACCCGACGCGGCCGGCGCCGTGCCCGACGGTGACGTCACGAGCGCGGAGTTCGTCCCCCAAGGCCCACCCCGGACCGAATCGCTGTCGTCGTTGCTCGCCGCGCACCGACGCCTGAGCGGCCGGGCGGCACCTCCAGCGACCGACCGGAGCCCGTGGGCACGAGCCGGCGACGCCGCCGGACCCGGAGCCGCGAACGACGCCGGCGACGCAGACAGCCGACGGTGAGACGTCCGATCCGGTGACAGGTGGGGGTGGACCCGTGCCCGCCCGAGGTTTCCCTCAGGCTCCAGGGGAGGGGTCCTGGATGGACTCGAACCCACCCCCACGTCGGCGGTCGGCGCGCCCGACGCCGACGGACATCGGCCCCACCCCCGACGGCACCCCGGTCAGACGGGTGCGGACACCCGTCCAACGGGGATCACGCCGGGCCGGCCGGGGAGGCGGGACCGGTAACGCCCATTCCCGCAACGAGCGGAGGATCGTCGCGGGTCGGTACGGGAACCGTTCGGGGATCCTCTCGCCGAGCAGGTGTCGGCGGATCAGCACGTCCGGTTCGTTGTAGCCGACCATCGCCCGCAGCGAGGTCGTCCCCGAGAAACGCGGGTTGATCTCGAACACGACCACCTCGTCGCCCACCAATCGGCACTGGATGTTGATCGGTCCACGTGCATCGAGGAGCCGTGCGATCGCTTCGCAGGTGCGGGTCACCTCGGGGAACGTGCCCACCACGCCCTGGGTCACGCCCGAGCTGATCACCAGTTCGGGACCCAGCTCGGCCCGGCCGGTGTCGTTGACCACGGATTGGTGCACCGACAGTGCCAGATCGAGTCGACGGTGGACCGCGATCGAGTTGACGAAGTTCCCGTCGAGGTCGTGGAGCACCCCGACGGTGTATTCGGCGTCGGGGGTACCGACGTACTCCTGGACGATCACCGTGCCGGTACGGGGGGCCAGGTACTCCAACAGTGCATGGAGCTGCCGCTGGTCCTGGGCGATCCAGCAGTCACGTGAACCGCGCCCTCCCCGGTGGGGCTTGACCACGACCGGGAACCAGGCGATCCCGTCACAATCCCGGTGGTGTTGCACCACCACGTGACGGGGAACGGAGAATCCGTTCACCCGAAGCACCTGTGAGGTGCGACTCTTGTCCATGCAGGTCCGCACGGTGGACGGCGGATTCGTCGCCACCAGGATGCCGGCGTCGGCGAACTGCTCCCGGACCTCGCTCACCACCACCAGCTCGGCTTCGGATCCGATGAAGACGATGTCGACACCTTGACGTTCGCACACCTCGAACAGCTGTTGCAGATAGGTGGGACTGCCCGCGGGAGGCAACGTCTCGTGGGCGTCGGTGAGCGCGAACTGGGGACACCGCGGATCCATGTCGGTGCCGACCAGCCGGTGGTCGCCCACGCACAACAGTGCCTTGAGGATCTGTTCGCCGACCCCGATGCCACCGACGGCGGTCACCAACGCGGTGATCGGTGCGGTCATCGTGACCTCCTCGGGTGCCCGGCGCAGAGAGTCCGGCGGGCGGTCCGGTGCGGCCGTTCCCGACGCGCGACCGCGGTGTACAGCAGCGGAGGGACCGAATCGACCCGTTCGAACGCGGCCCGGGTGGCCCGCTCCAGATCGAAGCGCACGATGCGGACCGTGCCGGTGAGGGTGTCCAGGGTCGCCACCGAACCGAGCAACCCGTCATCACGGGGGAACCCGCAACTGCCGACGTTGACGAAGGTCGTCGCGGCCGTCTCGGCGATGAAGGCCCGATGGGTGTGCCCCATGAAGACGAATCGCCACGGCAGGGCCGGCAGCGTCTCCGGGTCGGTGTCCGGATACAACCGGGGCCGATCGGGCCAGGGGGCGGTGTGCCCCAGCAGGATCGGCCCGGCGGGGGTGTCCAGGGTCCGCGAATCGGGCCAGACGGCGATCCGTTGCAGCCCGGACGGACCGAGCGCCCGACGGGTGGCGGCGAATCGGAAGATGCTGTCGTCGATCCCGGACGGCGGATCCAGGAGCATCGCCTCGTGGTTCCCGGCGACCGGTTCGACCCCTTCGGCGACGATCGCGTCGACGACCTCCGATCCGGGCAGGTAGCCGACCGCGTCCCCCAGGAAGAACACCCGATCGGCTCCCATGCGTCGGAGCAACGTGAGCCCTTCGAGGAACCCTTCGACGTGCCCGTGGGCGTCGGAGAGCACGCCGAGGATCATCGGGACTCCGCAGCGGTGAGGAGCGGTGGATCGGTGACGGCCGAGGGGGCCGTCCTGTCCGTGGGCGACCGCGGGGAATCGCCCGAGCGCACCGGAACGACCGCGTCGGCTCCGACGTGGCAACGACGTTCGAACCGGGCGTGTCCGACCAGGCGTGGGATCGTGCAGGCCAGGACGGCCACGTCGAGGGTCAACGACCAGTTCTCGACGTAGAACAGATCGAGCTGACGGTACGCGTGGAAGTCCGGGTTGTCGCGAGCCTCGATCTGCCACAACCCGGTGATCCCCGGTTTGACCCGATCGCGGGTCCGGAGCTCGGCATCGAACGCGGCCACCTCGGCAGGTAACGCCGGACGTGGTCCGACCAGGCTCATCGAACCGGTCAACACGTTGAACAGCTGGGGCAGTTCATCGATGCTGGCCGCTCGCAGCCGGCGCCCGACGCCGGTCACCCGGGGGTCGTTCGCGATCTTGAACAACGGTCCACCCGATCGTTCGTTCACCTCGTCCAGATCGCGGATCCGCGCGTCCGCGTCCCGACACATCGTGCGGAACTTCCAGAGACGGAACCCGTGACCGTTCCGGCCGATGCGGTCCTGACGGTAGAACACGGGGAACCCGTCGTCGATGACGATGGCCACCGCCACGACCACGAACACCGGTCCTGCCACGACCAGGAGCACGGTGCCGACGATCAGGTCGAAGACACGTTTCGCGGCCGCTCGCCCCCGGTCGCCGTAGCGGGGTTCCACGAAGACGACGGGTTCGTGCGCGACCCGGGTGGCCAGCAATCGGCGGTGGTGCAGGCCGCAGAACCCGCCGACGAGTTCGACGTCGAGGCCGTGTTCGTGCGCGTCGTGGATGATGTCGTGCTGACGGATCCGGTCCTGGGTCCCCGCCGCGACGAGCACACCGTCGACATCGTGGTCGGCCGCGATGCGGACCGTGTCGTCGACGTCACCGAGGCGCGGGAGATTCCACGCCGAGGTGACCCCCGGCCGATCCTCTCCCACCCAACCCACCAGGACCCGACCCGAGTCCGGTCGGCTCTGCAGGTGGCGCCACAGACCGTAGGCGTCGTCGTTGGCGCCGACCAGCAGCCAGCGGTCGACGGAGCCGTCCCGACGCCGCCGACGCCCTTCCGCGATGCTCGCGGCCCACCTCGTGACCGACAACGACACGACCGAGAGCGCCCCGGTCACGACGATGCGGACGGTCGACGCGGCGACTCCGGTGAGGACCGCCACAGTGATGGCGGCCACGACGGCGACGGTGACCGCACGACGGATCCGCGTACCGGCCACGGGTCCGACGACACGGGCACGGGACCGGTAGGCGTTCTGCAAGGCGAGTGCGATGGCCGTCGCCACCACCGCCACGATCACCATCGTCGTTCCCGGCACCACCCCGAGCCGCGGCCGGACCCCCCACATCGACACCGACCAGGTGCCGACGGTCACGAGCGCGTCTCCGACGAGCAATCGGATCCGGACCGGACCGCGTCGACCGGATCCTCCGCCCCGACCGGTACCACCGGACGTGACCGTCGGGCGGTCGGGGGAACCTCGCATGTCCGGTAGAGCACCGGGACACGACGCTGATACCGATGATCCGGGTGCCCCGGGCCGGTATCAAGCGCGGGAACCGTGACTCTCACCTACCGATGATCCGACTGCGAAGGACCTCCCGGGCGCACCCCACCGCAGTCGCCGTCGTGACCGTCGTGGCCATGTTCCTCGTGGCCTGCGAACCGCAGGATCCGGCGGCGTGTCCGTGCACGCTGTTCCCCGCCGATTCGGCGCCGGTCACCGCTGATTCGGGTGAAAGCGCCGCGGTCGAACTGGGGGTCCGTTTCACCTCCGACATCGCCGGGTCCATCAGCGGGGTGCGCTTCCACAAGAGCGCCGCTGATACCGGAACCCACACCGGGAGCCTGTGGACCGCGGACGGGGCGCTGCTCGCCACCGCCACGTTCACCGACGAGACCACCTCGGGGTGGCAACAGGTGGACTTCGCCCAGCCCGTTCCGATCGCCGCGGGCGGAACCTACGTGGCCTCCTACCACACCGACACCGGGCATTTCGCCGCTGATGCGGGCTTCTTCAACTCCGGCTACGACAACCCCCCGTTGCACGCGCCCGAAGGCGACGCGAACGGGAACGGCGTGTACCGCTACGGCCCGTCGGGCTTTCCCGGTGCCTCCTACCGGAACACCAACTACTGGGTCGACCCGGTGCTGGTCACCTCGGACATCCCCGACACCACCTCCCCGGAGGTGATCGACCGGGCCCCCACCGACGGCGCGACGACCGTGCGGGCCGATGCGACCGTCGCCGCCACGTTCTCCGAACCGGTCACCCCCGGATCGGTGTCGATCGCGGTCACCGACGCGTCGGACACGGCGGTGCCGGGCACGCTCGGCTACGACGCCCCGACCTCGACGGCCCGGTTCACCCCGTCCACCCCGTTCACCGAGGGCACCTACCGGGTCACCGTGCACGATGCCGCCGACCCCGCCGGGAACCACCTCGCGACGCCCGTGACCTGGTCGTTCACGGTCGCGACACCTCGGTGTCCGTGTTCGATCTGGTCCCCCGACGACACCCCCACGACCGCCGACGCGGCCGACACCGCCGCAGCGGAGCTGGGGACCCGGTTCACCACGGACACCGCCGGCTGGATCACCGGGGTGCGGTTCTACAAGGCCGCGGCGAACACCGGCACGCACACCGGACACGTCTGGAACTCCTCGGGCACCCTGCTGGGCGCGGTCACCTTCACCGACGAGTCGGCCTCGGGCTGGCAGACCGCGTTGTTCGCCAACCCCGTCGCGGTGCAACCCGGTGCGTCCTACGTGGTTTCGTACCACGCGCCCGACGGCCACTACGCCGCCGATGTCGGGCAGTTCGCGCAACGCGGCGTCGACAACCGGCCCCTGCGTGCCCTCCGAGACGGCGAGGACGGCCCCAACGGCGTGTACCACGCCGGAGCGAGTGCGTTCCCCACGAGCACCCACGGATCGGCCAACTACTGGGTGGATGTCGTGTTCGACACCGAAGCGACCGACACGGTGGCCCCCACGGTGCGTTCGACCACACCCGTCGACGGGGAGGCGGGCGTCCCACTCGAAGCACCCGTGTCGGTCACCTTCACCGAACCCGTCCGACCGGACTCGGTGGTCCTGGAGGTGACCGACGAGGAAGGTCACCCCGTGGACGGGGCCCGCACCCACGACACGGCCACACTCACCTCCACGTTCCAACCGACCGCGCCCTGGGACGGGGCCGGTACGTACACCGCGTCGGTGTCGGGGGCCGAGGACCCCGCGGGAAACACGATGCCCGGGACGGTGACGTGGACGTTCACCCCGGGGGGTCCGAGGGTCCTGTGGAACGCGGCGACGCCCACCACGGGCAGCAGCGGCTCCGGTGATCCGATCGAACTCGGGGTGCGTTTCACCACGAATGCACCCGGTGACGTGACCGGGATCCGCTTCTACAAGACCGCCGACAACACCGGACCCCACGTCGGCAACCTGTGGAGCGTCGGGGGTCGCCTGCTCGCCACCGCGACGTTCACCGGCGAGAGTTCGTCGGGCTGGCAGGAGGTGACCTTCGACCATCCGGTGCCGCTCAGCGTCAGCGGGCAGTACGTGGCCTCCTACCACACCGACTCGGGGCGCTACGCCGCCACGCCGGGATACTTCTCGACCGGGGGTGCCTGTTCGGGTTCGTTGTGTGCCTACCGGGACGGTGATGGCGGCGCCAACGGT
Source organism: uncultured Iamiaceae bacterium (assembly GCA_964626395.1). Classification (GTDB taxonomy): domain Bacteria; phylum Actinomycetota; class Acidimicrobiia; order Acidimicrobiales; family Iamiaceae; genus JAFDWI01. Next base: position 11,677 of record CAZVFF010000002.1, read on the forward strand.
GTGTACACCGAGGGCACGTCGGCCTTTCCGGCATCGACCTACGGTTCGGCCAACTACTGGGTCACCCCGGTGTTCGTGAACGACGCGCCCGACACCACCCCACCCACGGTGGTCACGCGGGCGCCGACGGCGAACGCGACCGGTGTGGGCACCCGGTCGATCATCACCGCGGGATTCACCGAACCCGTCGATCCGGACACGATCACGATGACGGTGACCGGGTCGGGCGCTTCCCCGGTCGCGGGCAGCGTCTCCTACGACGCCCCCTCGCGGGTCGCCACCTTCGTGCCGTCGACCGCGCTGGCCTCCGACACGCACCACACCGTGCGGGTGACCGGGGTCCGGGACCTCGCCGGCAACACGATGGCCGAACCGGACCAGTGGGGTTTCACCACCGCGCGAGCGGTCCCGTCGCAGGGAACCGGCGGGCCGATCCTGCTGGTGACGAACCCCGCCGACCGCTTCACCGACCACCTGGGCGAGATCCTCCGTGCCGAGGGGTTGAACCTGTTCGACACCATCGCGGTGGGCGAACTGTCCCCGACGGTGCTCGACGCGCACCAGGTGATCATCCTGGGTCCGACACCGGTCACACCCGCCCAGGAGGCCATGTTGGGAGATCGGGTCGCCGCCGGTGGCCACCTGATCGGGATCCGCCCCGATCCGTCGATCGCCGACCTGTTCGGCCTGCACCCGACCGGCAACACCGTTTCGGACCTGTATCTGAAGATCGACACGTCGACCCCGGCCGGCGCCGGGCTGGTCGACCGGCCCATCCAGTTCCACGGCCCGGCGGACATCGACGAGCTCGCGGGCGCCACCACCGTGGCCACCTACAGCCTGGACGCGACACACGAAACCCCGGTGCCCGCGGTCACCGAACACACCGTCGGGTCCGGTTCCGCGGCGGCGTTCACCTACGACCTGGCGCGGTCGATCGTCCAGACCCGACAGGGGAATCCGGCCTGGGCGGGGCAACGTCGGTTGGGCAACTCGTTCAGCACCGCGACGGACATGTTCTTCGGCAACGCCAGGGGTGACGCGCAACGGGACTGGGTCGACCTCGACAACATCGCCATCCCCCAGGCCGACGTCCAGCAACGCCTCCTGGTCAACCTGATCACGACGATGAACGCCCCGACCGGGCCGATCCCGCACTTCTGGTATCTGCCGAACGGGAAGAAGGCCGCGGTCATGTTGACCGGTGACGACCACGCGCACGGCGGCACCGCCGGACGGTTCGACCGACTGGCGGCGCAGAGCCCACCGGGTTGTTCGGTGGCCGAATGGACCTGTCTGCGGGCCACCTCCTACATCTTCGCCGGCACCCCACTCGGCGACGCCGACGCGGCGCGCTACACCGCGGCGGGCTTCGACATCGCGTTGCACGCCTGGACCGGGTGCGCCGACTTCACCGACCCGTCACTCGACGCGGACCTGACCGAACAGCTCGCAGGACTCGCCGCGCAGCTGCCGAGCATCCCGCCTCCCTCGAGCAACCGGACGCACTGTGTCGTGTGGAGCAACTGGGCGGGCCAGGCGCGGGTCGAGGCCTCCCACGGCATCCGACTGGACACCAACTACTACTGGTGGCCGCCACAACTCGCCGCCACCCGCCCCGGCCTGTTCACCGGCTCCGGCATCCCGATGCGGTTCGCCGACACCGACGGTTCCCCGATCGACGTGTACCAGGTACCGACCCAGATCACCGACGAATCCGGGCAGGCCGAACCGTCCACGATCGACACGCTGCTCGACAACGCCACCGGGCCCGCCGGTCACTACGCCATCATCGGCGTGAACGCCCACACCGACCACGCAGACTCCGCCGTCTCCGAGGCCGTGGTCGCATCGGCCCTCGCCCACGACGTACCGGTCGTCTCGGCCGACCAGGTCCTCACCTGGTTGGACGCACGCAATCGTTCCTCCTTCTCGGGGATCTCGTGGTCGAACGGGACCTCGGCGTTCTCGATCACCGCCGACGAACAGGCGACCGGGCTGCAGGTGATGCTGCCCGCGCGGTCCGCCGCCGCACCCTTCACCGGTGCCGGACCGGGGACCGTGCACACGATCACCGTGGACGGGGCACCGGTGCCGTTCCACATCGAAACCGTCAAGGGTCTGGACTACGCGGTGTTCACCGCGCGGTCCGGCACCTGGCGAGCGACCTACGGGAGGCCATGATGTCCGATTCCCACGACGGACGAACGAACGGTGTTGTGCCAGGAGGTGCCACGACGGAAACCGGCGTCGCGGTGATCGGGGCCGGCTACTGGGGTCCGAATCTGATCCGTAATTTCTTCGCCCACCCGTCGGTCGATCTTCGATGGGTCTGCGACCGCGACCCGGACCGTGCCCGGCAGGTCGTCGGCTCCCACAGCACGATCCGCGTGACCGAAACGCTCGACGACGTCCTGTCCGACCCGGCGGTGGACGCCGTCGCGATCGCCACCCCGGCCGCGACCCACGCCGGGATCGCGACGCGCTGCCTGGACGCCGGCAAGCACGTGTTGGTGGAGAAACCCCTCGCCTGCACGACCCTCGACGCCGAAGACCTCGTGGCGCACGCCGAACGTCTCGGTCTGGTGCTCATGTGCGACCACACCTACTGCTACTCGTCGTCGGTGCGCTACCTGCACGACCTGTTGCACTCCGGCGAGGCCGGCGACCTGCAGTACCTCGACTCGGTCCGGATCAACCTCGGATTGGTCCAGCCGGACGTGGACGTGTTCTGGGACCTGGGACCCCACGACCTGTCGATCCTCGACCATGTACTGCCCCCGGACTGTCGGCCGGTCTCGGTCGCGGCGCAGGGTGCCGACCCGTTGGGCGTGGGGCGGGCCTGCATCGGCTACGTGACCATGCAGCTCGCCAACGGCGCCATCGCACACCTGCACCTGAACTGGTTGAGTCCGACCAAGGTGCGGCGACTGATCGCGAGCGGCAGTCGTCTGATGGCGGTGTGGGACGACCTCGCACCAGCGCAACGGGTCAGCGTGTACGACCGGGGCGCGGCGATCACCGGACCGACCGACACCGCGACCCGCAACGACGCCCTGGTGTCGTACCGGCTGGGCGACATGCGGGCGCCGGCCCTGGCCGACCGCGAAGCGCTGGCGACCATGGTGGACGAGTTCGTCGCCTCGATCACCGAGGGGCGCACACCACTGACCGACGGCGCCAGTGGTGTGCGGATCCTCCGGCTGCTCGAGGCGATACCCGACAGCATCGCGCTCGGTGGCGCGGCGGTGCTGCTCGACGAGTTCGCACCCCGCCCAGCGGCCACCGCGGCGCACAGCGGGCGGTCGAGATGACCGGAACACCTGCGCCGACGGGCACCGCGACCCGACCGGCACCCGAACCGCCGACGCCGGGCCGTTCCCCGGCGGCCCGGTCGAGCCATCGGCCACGACCACTGCGGGGCACGGTCAGTGTGGTGGTGCCGTGTCACAACTACGGCCGGTTCCTGGAGCGTTGCGTCACCAGCGTGCTGGACCAGACGGACGTGGACCTCGACGTGACGATCATCGACGACGGCTCCACCGACGACACCGCACGGGTCGCGACCCGTCTCGCGGCGGCGGATCCCCGCGTCCGGGTCCGGCACCACCCCACCTGTCGGGGCCACATCACGACGTTCAACGAGGGGTTGTCGAACGCATCCGGGGACTACCTGGTACTGCTGTCGGCCGACGACGCGCTGGTGCCCGGCGCGCTGGGGCGAGCCGCGCGCTTCCTGGACGACGAACCCGCGGTCGGCATGGTCTACGGCCACACGGTGTTCTTCTCCGCCGAACCGCGACCCCCGGCCCGCACGGGACCGGGTTCCCGTCGGGTGCGCGGCGGAGTCGACTGGATCACCAGACGCTGCCGCGCCGGCACGAACTGCATCTCCTCGCCCGAGGTGATGATGCGGTCTTCGCTCCTGGCCGAGATCGGCTACTTCGACCACGACCTGCCGATGACCGCCGACCTCGAGTTGTGGCTCCGCATCGCCGCGCACGCCGACATCGGGTACGTGGCCGGAACCGACCAGGCGTTCTACCGACGTCACACGGGGAGCATGTACCGCTCCGGGCATTCGATCATCGAGGACCTGGAGTTCCGTCGTGCCGCGTTCGAGAAGTTCTTCGCGTCCGCCGGTTGCGAGATCCCCGATGCCGATCGGCGAGAGGCCGACGTCCGCGTCGCGCTCGCCAACGAGGCGCTCTGGCGAGCATGCCGGGCCTACGACCGTGGCCGGGTGGACGACACCCCGATCGGTCGTCTGATGTTCTTCGCCGGGTCGACCTGGCCCCACGCCGACGACCTTCCCCGCGCCCGGGCGTTGCGACGGCGGATGCGTCTGGGCGAAACGGCGTGCCGTGCCCTGCAACCACTGGGCTGGTACGCGATCGGACACCACGTCGCCGAACGTGCCCGCGCCCGGCGTTGGGCGAGAACGGGGGACCTGTGATCGAGTTGACATCGTCCCGTGTCCGCAAACGGTGGCACGGACAGTTCACGACCGCCCCGGTCGCCGGGTACGAGCGACGTCGCGTGGTCGTCACCGGCGGGGCCGGGTTCATCGGGTCGTCGCTGTGTCGGGTCCTGGTCGCCAGCGGCGCCCGGGTCACGGTGCTCGACAATCTGGCGAACGGCTCCCGCGCGAACCTGCCCGGTGGCGCGGAGGGGCGCGAGCGGGACCTCGATCTGGTCGTTGCGGACGTGCGCGACGAGGACACCGTCTCCGAGGTGTTCGTCGACGCCGACGTGGTGTTCCACCTCGCGTGCCTCGGGGTCCGCCACTCGTTGTCCGAACCGTTCGAGAACCACGACGTCAACGCGACCGGATCGTTGTGTGTGCTCGAGCAGGCCCGCCGGGTCGGGGTCGGACGCGTCGTGCACGTCTCGTCGTCCGAGGTCTACGGCGACGCGATCTGCGCGCCGATGTCCGAGACGCACCCCACCCGTCCCCACACCGTCTACGGCGCCGGCAAGCTCGCAGGCGAAGCCTACGCCCGGGCGCTGCACCGCACCCACGGCCTCGACGTCGTGATCATCCGTCCGTTCAACGCCTACGGGCCACGCTCGCACGCCGAGGGGGACTCGGGCGAGGTGATCCCCCGGTTCCTCGTCCAGGCGTTGCACCACGACCCGTTGCGGGTCTTCGGTTCGGGATCCCAGACCCGCGACTTCACCCACGTGCACGACACCGCCAGGACGATCGCCAGAGCGGGTGTCGTCCCCGGTGTGGCCGGTGAGACCTTCAACGTCGGTTCCGGAAGCGAGGTCAGCATCGACACGCTCGCCCACCTGATCACCGAGGCCACCGGTTCGCCCAGCCCGATCCTGCACACCGACCCGCGCCCCGGCGACGTCGAACGACTGATCGCCGATTCGGCGAGGGCGATGCAGGTGCTGGGCCACCACCCCAGGGTGTCGCTCACCGAGGGCCTGGCGGACCTGACCCGCAGGATGACGGCCCTCGATTCCGAGGCGATCGCGTCGATGGCCGGCGCCGTCCCCGCACACAACTGGAGCTGACGTGCATCAAATGATCGAAGTCGCCCGTCCCTGGATGGACTCCGCCGAACAGCTCGCGGCCGCGGACGTGATCGCATCGGGCTGGGTCGCCCAGGGCCCGAAGGTCGCCGGGTTCGAACGGGCCGTCGCCGACGCCGTCGGGGCGCACCACGCGGTCGCGGTCTCGTCGGCCACCGCCGGTCTGCACCTGGCGTTGTCGGTCGCCGGGGTCGGCGCCGGCGACGAGGTGGTGGTGCCGTCGCTGTCGTTCATCGCCACCGCCAACTCGGTGGTCAACGCAGGCGGGACCCCCGTGTTCGCCGACGTGGACCCACGCACCCAGAACGTCACCGCCGCCACGATCGCCCCGGTGCTCGGGCCGGACACCCGGGCCGTGACCGTGGTGCACCAGGGCGGCGTACCGGCGGACATCGACGAGATCCGACGGCTCTGCGACCCGTTGGGCATCGCCGTGATCGAAGACGCCGCCTGTGCCATCGGTTCCACACTGCACGGTCGGCGCGTGGGGGCGGCATCGGCACTGGCCGTGTTCTCGTTCCACGCCCGCAAGCTGGTGACCACCGGCGAGGGCGGGATGATCGTCACCTCGGACCCGGCCTTCGACGAACACCTCCGGCGTCTGCGCAACCACGGCGTCGACGTCGACGCGTTCCAGCGCCACGCGGCGCGTTCCACACGCAGCGAGCACTACCGGGAGCCGGCGTTCAACTACCGCATGACCGACATCCAGGGTGCGATCGGCACCGTGCAGATCGGGCGTCTGGACGAGATGCTCCGCCATCGCCGGACCCTGGCCGACCGGTACCGGCGACGTCTGGCGGACATCGCAGGGCTCGTGGCCGCCGACGATCCACCCCACGGCCGGACCAACCACCAGTCGTTCTGGATCACCCTGCCCGACGACTTCCCCGTCGGCCGCGACGAGCTGATCGGGATCCTGCTCGACGACGGCATCTCCTCGCGGCCCGGCTTCATGGCCGCACACCTGGAACCGGCGTACCGGCACGACCCGGGCCGGTACGTCCGTGTGCCGCTGCCGGTGACCGAACGGCTCACCCGACGGACCCTGATCCTGCCGATGCACCACGGACTCGACACGGCCGACGTCGACCGGGTGGCCGACGTGATCCTGGCCCGGGCGGGCCGACCGGCCGCTCGCCGCACCACCGCGGACGTCGTGCGATGAGGGCGCGCTCGGATTGGCGACGGTCGAACGACCTGGGTGCGAAGGTTCGCGCCGGGCTGGGCTGGAGCCTGTTCAACAATCTGGTGGGTCGGGGCGGGCAGGCCGTGTTGGGGATCATCCTCGCCCACCTGTTGACCCCGGAAGCGTTCGGGGTGTTCACCGCGGCCCTCATCGCTTTCGCGTTGATCGTGAACATCAGCGAACTCGGGGTGAGTGTCGCGATCGTTCGTGAACCCGCCCGCACCGACGCGATCGCCCCCACCGTCGCGACCATCTCGATGATCTCGGCCACGTCACTCGCCGTCGTGTTGTTCTTCGCGGCACCGTGGGTCGCGTCGGTGCTGCACAACCCCGACGCGACCGGTTCCCTGCAGATCCTGTCCGGTGCGCTGGTGATCGCCGGGATCACCGCGGTCCCGGCCGCGTTGGTACAACAACGGTTCCGCCAGGACGTGCAGATGGGCGCGAACGTCACGAGCCTCCTGGTGTCGGTGGCGGTCGCCGTGCCCATGGCCGCCGCCGGATTCGGCCCGTCGAGCCTGGCGTGGGCCTGGGTGGCCAGCAACGCCGCGTCGGCCGTCGTGCTGATCGCGTTCAGCGGCCGGTACTGGAAACCCGGGTTCGACCGGTCCGAGGTGGTCGGTCTGTTGCGTTTCGGGTTGCCGTTGGCCGGTTCGGGATTGCTGGTGTTCGCGGTACTCGACGTGGACTACGTCGTGATCACCCGGATGCTCGGCCCCGTCGCTCTGGGGGTGTACGTGCTCGCGTTCAACCTGGCGAGTTGGCCCGTCAAGATGTTCTCCACCAGTGTCCGGTCCGTTTCACTGCCGGGCTTCGCGCGACTGCTCGACCAACCCGAGCGTCTGGAAGCGGCCTTCACGCGGTCGCTGAGCCAGCTGCTCGCGGTCGCGTTGCCCGTGTGTGCGTTGCTCGCCGCGCTCGCACTCCCGGCGGTACGGTTCGTCTACGGGGACCGTTGGAGTGATGCCTCCGAGGCACTGGTGTGGTTGGCGGCGGTGGGAGGTCTGCAGGTCGCGTTCGAACTGGCCTACGATTTCATCGTCGCCCTCGGCCACTCGACCGCGGTGTTCCGGATCCAGATCCTCTGGCTCGTGGCGCTGATTCCCACGCTCGCCATCGGCGCCCGGGCCGCCGGGATCGCCGGCGTCGGGATCGGTCAGCTCGTCGTCGCCGGGGGTGTCGTGGCGCCCGCGTACCTGGTGTTGTTGAAGCGGCGCGGGGTCGCACCCGGCGGGGTGCTGGCGGCGACGGTGCGCCCGACGCTCGCCGCTGCGGTCGCGGGCGCGGTCGCCTGGATCGTCCATCGACAGTTCACCGCGCCTTTCGTCGCGTTGGCGGTCGCTGCCGTCGCTGGACTGGCCGCGGACCTGGCGATCATGTGGGGAGCGATCGTCGCGTGGCGCCGACCGGAGGCTTCCCTCGCGTCGATCCCGTGCGACCCTCCGCAACCCGTCTCCGGTGTCGCGGTGATCAACGCGGCCACATCGGACGACATCGCGAACGTGGGTGCGTGATGGGACCGGCCGGCGACACCGCCATCCACCGTCGGGTCACCACGTTCCGTCGAACCGTCCGCCGGATCGGCACGACGTGGCGAGCCGGCGGCCCACGGGGGACGGCAGCGCACGTCCTCCGCGCGGTCGCTGCACGGCTGGTTCCCACCGCCGACGAACTCGGTGTCGACCCCACCGACGTGCCGATGCGGCGGCGGCCGGTCGTCCACACGGCCCGCGTTGCGCGGGGGCCGATGACGATCGGTTGGGTCGTCGGGCCGCCGTCGGCGGGATCGGGAGGCCACACGACCCTGTTCCGTCTGATCCGCGGACTCGAACAACGCGGGCATCGCTGCATCATCCACATCCACGACCGACACTGCCCCGGCGACGTCGAGACCAGCCGGAACATCATCGACACCCACTTCGAGCCGATGACGGCCCGGGTGGTCGACGCCGGCTCGCTGTCGACTTCCGCGGATCCTTCCCTCGACGCGTTGATCGCGACGTCGTGGCCCACCGCGTACGTGGTCCGCAACGCCGCCACCGGGGCGGCACGGGGATATCTGGTCCAGGACTTCGAACCCTGGTTCCACCCCGCGGGTTCCGCCGCCGCGTTGGCCGAGGCGACCTACCGGTTCGGGTTCCACGGCATCTTCGCGGGGCGTTGGCTGCGCAACCACCTGGCCGCCGGGTACGGCATGGTCGGCGACAGTTTCGACTTCGGAGTCGACACCGGCACCTACGTGAACCGGGAACGGACACCGCGCCGGGGCGTCGTGTTCTACGCCCGTCCGTGCACCCCGCGTCGCGGGTTCGCGCTCGGGCTGATCGCACTCGAGCTGCTCGCCGAACGCCGTGACGACATCGACATCGAACTGTTCGGCGAGGACCTCGGCGGCATGCCGCTGCCGTTCCGGTGCGTGGACCACGGCACGCTCACCCCGCACGGGATCGACAGGGTGTTCAACCGGTGCGCGGCGGGTCTGGTGCTGTCGTTCACGAACATGTCGTTGCTCCCCTACGAGATGCTGGCGTCCGGATGCATCCCGGTGATGAACGACGCGGTCCACAACCGCGCGCTGCTGGACAACCCGTTCGTCCGGTACGTCGAACCCACCCCGGAGCAGTTGGCCGCCGCGTTGGAGGCCGCTGTCGACTCCCCCACACGCGTCATGGACGCGCGACGGGCGGCCGGCAGCGTCGCCGGACGTGACTGGGACGACGCGGTGACGAAGGTCGAACGGATTCTGCACACGATGACCGGACGCACCTCGGACGCGACCTCCCGGCAGGGTCTGCTCGCCGGTACGGGGGTACGGCCGTGACGGCGACGACACGACGGCAGACGGCGGCGTCGTCGGTGCGGTCCGGGGCACGGGTCGCCGCCGTCGCGACGACCGATCCGCTCGATCGAAGCACCTTCAGCGGCTACAGCGCCGCGCTGTTCACCCACCTGGCCGCACGGGGCGTGCCGGTGGTGCCGATCGCGTCGAAACAGGTGCGGCCCCGTGACGTGCTCGGAGGAGCGTTGTACCTGCGCGGGATCCTGCGTGGCCGGGTCCGGGGTCGACGTGCCCCCCGGATCGACCCGGACTGGTACTGGTCGCCACCGGTGCTGGAACGGGCCTCGGCCCGGGTCGACGAACGGATCACCGCCGACGGCAGCGTCACCCACGTGATCCAGATCGGCACGCACGTCCTGGTCGACCGACCCGACATCCCCGGCTTCTGCGTCACCGACTGCACGGTGACCCAGGCCGTGGAAGCCGACGAGTTCGCGATCAGTCACGCGTCGGCGGCCGGGATCGCCTACGCGATCGACTGGCAACGACGGGTCTTCGATGCGTGCGAGTTGATCTTCACGACCAGCAGATGGGCTGCTGCGAGTGTGATCGACGACTACGGGCAGGCACCCGAACGCGTCATCCCGATCGGCGCGGGTGCCACCAACATCGGCGTGCCCGACACCACACCGGGCGATGACCGACCACCGACGATCCTGTTCGTCGGTTTCGACTGGGACCTCAAGGGCGGGCCGCTCCTGGTGGACGCCTGGCGTCGGGTCCGCAGGTCGATCCCCGATGCCCGGCTGGTGATCGTGGGGTGCACGCCTCGGATCCACGACCCCGGGGTGGAGGTCCTCGGTCGTCTCGATCCGGGACACCCGACCGATCGTGCGCGGCTGGTCGAGGCGTACGCGTCGGCCACCTGTCTGGCTCTGGTGTCGGACTTCGACGCCTACGGCATCGTCATCCTCGAGGCCGGCGCGATGGGCCTGCCGGTGATCGCGTTCGACGAGCAGAGCCGACGTGAGCTGGTGCACGATCGCGACACCGGTATCCTGGTGTCCGAGCACCGGGCCGCTCCACTCGCCGAAGGACTCGCCGAGCTGCTCGGTGACCGTGAATGGGCGGCGGCCATGGGTCGGCGGGCCCGGGAACGGGTCGAGGGGACCTTCACCTGGGACCGGGTCGCCGGCCGGATGCAGACCGCGATGGGGATCGGATCGTGAACGGGGCCTTCGCGCAACGCGTGGTCGACCGGTCGTGGCGATTCCGGGCGCGTCTGGGACCACGGGGACGCACCGCGGTGCGTCGTGTCGTCGACGCGACCGCCGGCGCACGTTTCGGTTCGATCCACCATGTGACGACCGACCGGCCGATGGTGGCACTCACGCTCGACGACGGGCCCGATGCGCGTTGGACCGGACCGGTGCTCGAGGTGCTGTCACGGCGGGGGGTGCGGGCGACGTTCTTCATGCTGGTCGAGCGGGCCGAGGCCGTTCCGGTCCTGGTCGACCACGTCATCGCCGGGGGACACGAGATCGGACTCCACGGCATCGACCACACCCCGCTGACCGACATCGGGAGCAGCGCCACCGAGGTTCTGTTCGAAGCACGCCGTCGGCTGGAGGCGATCACCGGCCGCGCCGTCCGGTGGTACCGGCCCCCGTTCGGGAGTCAGAGTCTCGGCACGTTCCGCGCGGCGGGCCGGGTCGGGCTCGACGTGGTGGTGTGGGGCCCCGAGGGCGACGACTGGGCCACGGTGCGCCCCGATGCGATCGCCGCGCGGATCGTCACCCGAACCCGACGGGGGGACATCGTGCTCCTCCACGACGGTATGGAACCCGAACCCGCACCCGGGCACCCGTCGGGTTCGGCGGATCGTGCCGCCGCGGTCGACGCCACCATCTCGGCGTTGCGCGTCGCCGGACTCGATTGTGTTTCGCTCGGCGAGCTCAGCCGGAGCGGCCGGGTGCGACGGTCGGTCTGGTTCCGTCCTTCACCGGACCGACCGTCCGTCGGGACGCCGGCGCACCGGCGAACGCCGGCGTCCCGATCCGCTTGATGCGATCACACGACGAGTTCGACCGGTAACCACGCCCGCAGGCGCAGTACAGCTCGCGGTCGGGCCCCCGGACGTCGAGGCGTCGGCCACACACGCAGATCCATCCGATGGGCCGGGCGGGGCCCCCGACGACCACGGCGTGGTCCGCGACGTCCGCGGTGACGATCGCCCCGGCGCCGACCAGTGCGTGGCAGCCGACCCGGACACCGCAGATGATCGTGGCGTTGGCCCCCAGGGTGGCACCCCGACGGACGAGGGTCGGCAGGTACTCGTCGGGCAGGGTCCGGTACGGACGGGCCCGGGGGGTCCGGTCGTTGGTGAAGGCGACGGCGGGTCCCACGAACACGTCGTCCTCGAGGGTCACCCGGTTCCACACGCTCACGCCGTTCTTCACGGTGACGAAGTCCCCCAGGTGTGCACCGTCATCGATGTAGGTGTGGTCACACAGGTTGCAGTCGGCGCCGACGACGGCGCCGGGCATGACGTGCGCGAACGCCCAGATCCGGGTACGGGGACCCACGTGCGGACTCTCGCAGAGCGCGCTCGGGTGCACCATCACCGAGTCCGGACGGAGCCGTTCAGACATGTTCGAGTCCCTCGACGAGAACCTCCGCGATCCGTTCCTGGTCCCGCGCAGCCAGGTGCGGGTACAACGGCAACGACAGCAATCGCGGTGTGGTGGCCTCGGCGTTCGGGCAGTCGCCGGGGCTTCGTCCGAGGTGGGCCAGATCGGGGTGCAGGTGCACCGGATCCCGATAGTGCACGCCCGACGCGATGCCGGCGGCGGCCAACCATCGGATCAACCGGTCCCGGAGTCGGGCCGGCACCAGGAGCGGGTACAGGTGCCACACGTGGTGGTTGCCCGGCATGACCACCGGGGTCTCGACATCGACCACGTCCGCGAGCAGTTCCGTGTAGCGGGTCGCCGCGGCGATGCGCGCGGTGTTCCATGCGTCCAGACGGGTGAGTTTCGCGGACAGGACGGCCGCCTGGATGCCGTCCAGCCGGGAGTTCCCGCCCGGGAGCACGACCCCGCGATCGGGGTTCGCACTCCGGTGATCGCGCAGCGCGGCGACGATGTCGGCGACGCGTGGATCGTCGGTGAGGACGGCACCGGCGTCACCACAGGCGCCGAGGTTCTTGCCCGGATAGAAGCTCGTGGCGGCGGCGACGGTGCCCTCACCCGGGCGTCGTCCCGCCTGGGAGGCACCGTGTGCCTGGGCTGCGTCCTCGACGATGACGATCCGGTGGGATCGGGCCAGCGAGATCAGCGGTTCCATCGGTGCCATCTGTCCGAACAGGTGGACCGGGACGACGGCGCGGGTGCGCGGGCCGATCCGTTCGGCGACCCGCTCGGGGTCGATGAGGTGCCAGACGGGATCGGTGTCGACCACGACCGGGGTCGCACCCAGGTGGAGGACCGCTTCCGCGGTCGCCACGAACGTCTGGGCGGGGATGATGACCTCGTCGCCGGGGCCGACACCGGCCGCACCCAGCGCCAGACGCAGCGCCTCGGTGCCGTTGGCCACCCCGACGCACCACCGGCGACGGGCATGGGCCGCGTAGGCCTGCTCGAACGCCGCGACCTGTGGTCCTCCCACGAACGAGCCCGAGGCGAAGGTCGCCTCCAGGTTGTTCCGCAACAGCGCGGCGACCTCGCGGTTCTGTGCGGTCACGTCCACCATCGGGATGCACGTCGTCGTGGAGATCATCGGGCTCCTTCACCTGGGGGACACCTGTAGGACACGAGCATCCACGGCCGCTCCTGATACCCGGATCCGACGATGCCGGACGGCACAGCCGCCAAATATTTCGAACATGTTACGAATATGTTACGGTTCATCGAGTTGTCCCGGGCCCTCCGATCGGGTCGGGAAGCACCGGACACGGCTCGACGAACCGTGGGAGAAATTCCACTCAAGTTCCGTCGTCCGGATGCCGTAACACCATCGACACACAGAATCGTCGGACACGGTTGACGCGAGGGGCAATCGGTCTTCCCGGGTACGACGGCAAAACGCTCGACCCACGAAAGGGATCCTCCGATTCCCCGTTCTCCGCACCACCGCCCTCGCCGACCCACCGCGCACATCCGCTTCCTCCCCGTGACGCGAAGTCCGCGCTGACCCCGGACCGACCGGTCGAACCCGAGCTCGACGCCGGGTGAACCCGGCCGGGCACTGAACCCGACGAGCGGCACCCGCCGCTCCCGTTCTCCAGGCCGACAACCCGGCCCTGGAACGTGCGCGCCCCGAACCGGGACGCGCACATCGACCGTCGGACCCGGAAGACGCGAGGGGCAACCGGTCTTCCGGGTCCGACACCCGCCATCACCAACCACGAAACGAAGGAAACATCTCGATGCCGAGAATCCACACCACCCCGGTCGGGCCCCGCGTCCGGCGCCACCGTTGGACGATCCCACTGCTCGCTGCGCTGGTCGTCCTGGGATTCGCCGCCTGCGAACCCCATCCGGACACCGACCCGGTGACCGGCAACGTCCGACCCGACGCCTCCAACACCGGTTGGCGTCACACCGGCGTGCAGCTCACCCCCTACACCGGACCGATGACGATCACCCGTGACGGAACGGTGATCGACGGCAAGGACATCCGCGGCCAACTGAACATCCGGGCCGATGACGTCACGATCACACGTTCCAGGATCCGGTCGGGCGGTTCCTACGCCGTCCACATGCCGGTCGGGAACGGTCACCGGAACCTGGTCATCACCCATTCCGAACTCGACGGGCAGGGCAACGCGAACAACGACTCCGCGGTTTCCAGCCACGACTACACGGTTCTCGCCAGCGACATCCACGGCTGGGTCGACGGTTTCAAAGCCGACGCGAAGGTGAACCTGGTCAACAACTGGATCCACGAGTTCGCCATCGGGGGTGGCACCCACAACGACGCCATCCAGATATCGGGCCGTGGGGACATCCTCGTCCAGGGCAACCGGATCGACGCCCGTTCCCAGAGGGAGTCCGGGAACATGAACGCATCGGTGTACACCAACAACGACTACGGGATCCGACCGGACAACGTCGTCGTCCGCGGCAACTGGATCAACGCGGGCGGATGGTTCATCCGCATCGAAGCCACGAACTTCGTGTTGGAGAACAACCGTTTCAGCCGCTGGTACAGCTGGGGTGTGGTCACCGCGACTCCACAATCGAGCTGGTCGCACTCCGGCAACGTCTGGCACGACACCGGCTCCTCCGCTCTCTGACCCGACCACCGACCCGGTCACCTGGCAGGCCCCCGCGCAGCGACACCGACGGACCGGTGACCGACGGGTCCGGACCACCGGGCCCGCCACCGCGGGACACGACACGTATCAGACACGGGGGCAACCTGATCTTCTCCGTGTGCACCTCGTGTCGAAGCCTCCATCCCGGGTCGGTCGACATCGGTCCCGGAGCCGCCGAACCGCGTACGCGGTGTTCCTCGCCACGATGCTGTTCTGCGTGGCCTGTGCCCGGGGCGGCACCGCACGGGACCGGGCCCACGCCGATCGGGTCGGACCGCGTTCCCGGTCGGGACCGGACGGCCCGGACCACACGAACACCGGAGTTCCCCGGGGTGTCCACCTGACCAGCTCCGGTTCGGTGGTCGTCGACGACGACGGCGCGGTCGTCTCCGCGCTCGATGTGCACGGCACGATCCACGTCCGTGCCGACGACGTGACGATCCGCGACAGCCGCGTCACCAGCAGCGACTACTGGCCGATCCTGCTCGAGCCGGACCATCACGGTCTGGTGGTGACCGACACCACGGTCGTCGGTTCGGGATCGTGCCAGGCCGGCATCGGAACTCGGAACTACCACGCGATCCGACTCGACGTGCACGGCTGTGGCGACGGCGCGAAAGCCGGTGACGACACGACGATCGAGGACTCCTGGTTCCACGACCTGCTCGTGACACCGGGCAGCCACAACGACGGCATCCAGGTCGGAGCCGGTGACCACATCATGATCCGGGGGAACCGGATCTCGGCGCCGACCGGTCAGACGTCGGCGATCATGATCGGACCCGACTACGGGACGCCGATCTCGGACGTACGCATCGAGGACAACCGGCTCGACGGGGGCGCCTACGCGATCCATCTGGATGCGAACGACGCGGTGATCCGCGGCAACCGGTTCGGAACGCGGTCCACCTACGGACCCGCGTACCTCGGCACCACGCCGGTGGTGTGGGTCGACAACGTCCGGGCCGACACCGGTGAGCCGGTGTCCCCGTGATCGCGACGACGGAGAACGGAGGCACGACATGGATCTGGTGAACGCGGCACGCATCGTGCGTCGTCGCTGGTACGCGGTCCTGGCCGGAGTCGTGTTGACCCTCGTCGGCGCAGGTGTGGTGTGGTCGTTGCCGCCCACCTACGAGGCGACGTCGGTCCTGGTGCTGCTCGCCCCGAACACCCCGCCGCCGGTCGAACCGGGTTCGGGGCTCGAACCCGAGCCGGTGAACCCCTACCAGGCCTTCGATTCCAGCATCGTGGTCACCGCCGACCTGATGAGCACACGGGTCACCCAGCCCGAGGTGGTCGACGCCCTGGTGCGCCGGGGGGCGAGCCCGGACTACACCGTGGGCCGGAACCTGGACAGCGCCAGCCCGATCGTGACGATCACCGCACGGGCGAAGACCCCGGACCAGGCGACCGGAACCGCCCGCCTGGTGACCACCGAGTTCCGCACCCAGCTGCTCGAGCAGCAGACCGCCGCCGGGGCGCCCGAGCGCGCACTCATCACCACGTCGTCGGTCGTCACGCCGACCCGCGCGGACGAGCTCGTGTCCGGACGCGTCCGCGCGCTGGTCGCCGTCATCGGGGTCGGGACGGTCCTGTCCATCTGCCTGGGACTGTTGGCCGAGGCCATCGCGACTTCCCGACAACGACGACACGACCACCGCGAACCGGTCGAACCCGTGATCGACCGGGAGTCGGCCCGTGACCGGTTGACCGTCGCCACACCCGAACCGACCGGCCGACGCTGAACGTCCGACGATGACCTCACACACCCCGACGAGCACGGCGACGGGAGGCTCCACGTCGTTTCACGACCGGTCACCCACGGTCCGGATCGACGCGGTCAGCGTGGTGACCGTCTACCTGGTGCTCCTGTTCGCGGTCCCGTCCCGTCTGATCTTCCCCGCGATCGGCTCGACGGCGACCCCCGCGGCGATCGTCGGCCTCGTCGCGTTCTCGTGGTGGGCGGCCGGTCGGATCCTCCCCGGGATCGGGGGCGCCACCGGACGGCAACCCGTGCGGACCGCGTTGCTCACGTTCTGCCTGGTGGTCGCCACCAGCGAGGTCCCCGCCTACCTTCGCGGGATCGACGCCACCGAGTCTCGGGCCGCCGACGCAGCGCTGTTCGGGCTGCTCGCCGCCTGTGGCGTCGCCTGGTTGGTCGCCGACGGGATCGACCGCCTGGATCGTCTGAAGGTCCTCCTCGATCGGCTGGTGGTCGCCGGTGCGGCGTTGGCCTCGCTGGGCATCGTGCAGTTCCTCACCGGTTTCGACATCACCGACCATCTCTGGTTCCCCGGAACGAGCATCAACGGCGACCTCCAGCTCATCCAGGTCCGTAATGGATTCAACCGGGTGGCGGGGACCGCGATCCACCCCATCGAGTTCGGGGTCGTGCTGGCGACCATCTTCCCCATCGCGGTCCACCAGGCCATGCACCGCGGGATGGACTCGCGGCTGCGTCGGTTCCTCCCGCTGGTGCTGATCGCGATCGCGTTGCCCATGTCGTTGTCCCGGTCGGCGTTCCTCGGCGTGGCCGCAGCCGGCCTGGTGCTGGCGTTGGGGTGGACCTGGAGCCAACGCGCCCAGGCCGCCGTCATCACCGTGGGTTTCTTCGCCGTGATGCGGGTCGCCATCCCCGGAATGGTCGGGACCCTGCGCAACCTTTTCACCAATCTGCACTCCGACAGCAGCTACGTGGCACGAACCAACCATGCAGCCGAGGCGTGGAACCACATCGGTTCCTCGCCGTGGATCGGGCGCGGATTCGGCACGTTCCTCCCCGACCGGTACGTCCTGTTGGACAACCAGTACCTGGGCACGTTGGCCGAGACCGGCATCATCGGCCTGCTCGCCCTGCTCGGGGTGTTCACCACGGCGTTCGTCGTCGCCCACATCGCATCGAGAACCACCCTCGACCCCGAATCGCAGAGCCTGGGCCGGGCACTGGCTGCAGCCGCGGTCGTCCCTCTGGTCACCTACATCACCTACGACGCCTTCAGTCTCCGCATGGGCGTGGGCACGACGTTCCTCGTTCTCGGATGCGCCGGCGCGTTCTGGCGTCTCACCCGTCACGACCCCCTGGGGGTCCGGACATGACCCTCGACCACACGCCCGACCGGCAACGACCGGGTGTGGTGATTCCCGCCCACAACGCGGAAGGCAGCATCGACGCCTGCCTGGCCTCGATCCGCGCCGAGGGCGACCACGACATCGTCGTCGTGTGCAACGGCTGCACCGACGCGACGGCGGCGATCGCCCGTTCCCACGAACCCGCCGTGCGTGTCATCGAGATCCCCGATGCGAACAAGGCGGGCGCACTGAACATCGGGGACCGGGCGGTGAGCGGTTACCCGCGCTTCTACGTCGACGCCGACGTCGTGTTCTCCCCCGGTGGGTTGCGGGCGCTGGAGGCAGCGCTGGCCCGGGGCGCACTCGCGGCGTCGCCGCACGCCACCGTCGAAGCGTCGGCCAGCCCACGGGCGGTGCGTTCCTACTACGCGATCTGGAGTCGTCTGGGTTCGGTGTCCACCGGCCTGTGCGGCGCCGGGGTCTATGCACTGTCGGAGACCGGCCGGGCCCGCTTCGGCGAATTCCCGGACCTGATCGCCGACGACCTGTTCGTCGACCAACGTTTCTCGCTCGATGAACGGACCACGGTCCGGCCCGGGGTCACCTACCGGGCACCCACGACCAACCTCGCGCTCCTGCAGCGCAAGACCCGGGTGTTCGCGGGCAACACCCAACTCGCGCGTCGGGGCCCACCGTGCCACCCGGACCGACACCCCGGCGACCGGTGGTTCTCGGTCCTCGCGCACGATCCGGGCCTGTGGCCACACGCCCCCGCCTATGTCGCGATCACGATCGTCGCGAAGTTCCGCGCCCGGTTCCTCCTACGCGGGAACCGGGCGGGGTGGAGTGCCCGATGACCGTTCAGCGAGCGCCGGAGGTGTCGATCCTGGTCGTCTCCTACAACACGGCGTCGCTCACCGACCGTTGTCTGGGGGCGATCCCGGCGGCGGCATCGAAGGTCACGACCGAGGTGATCGTCGTCGACAACGACTCACACGACGACACCATCGGGATGATCCACCGACGACACCCCCGGGTGACGGTGATCGCCAACGAGGAGAACATCGGTTTCGCGCGCGCGGTGAACCAGGCCGCCCGACGAGCCCACGCGCCGCTCCTGTTGTTGTTGAACCCCGACACCGAAGCGGAACCGGGCAGCATCGACGCGATCGTGGCTTTCGCCGGGAACCGACCCGGTCACGGCATCTACGGCGGTCGCACACTGACCCGCGACGGCCACCTCGACCCGCGTTCGTGTTGGGGTCGACAGAGCCTGTGGAGTCTGTTCTGTTTCGCCACGATGATCGACGTCGTCGGCCGCGGCACACGCCTGTTCGACCCGGAATCGCTGGGACGCTGGCAGCGGGACACCGTCCGCGAGGTCGGCATGGTGACGGGTTGTTTCCTGCTGGTCGACCGATCCGTCTGGGACCGTCTCGACGGATTCGACGAACGCTTCTTCATGTACGGCGAGGACGCCGACCTGTCGCTGCGTGCCCACCGGGCCGGTTTCCGGCCGATCGTCACCCCGACGGCGGCGGTGATGCACCTGGGGGCCGCGTCACCGATCCACGCCGCCGAGCGGACGATGCTGCTCCTGCAGGCGCGCGCCACGATCGTCCGGAACCGTTGGGGGCCGGTGCGCGCTCGCCTCGGCATGGCCCTGCTGTTGCTCGGCGTCGCTTCACGATCCGTCGTCGCGCGGGTCGCGCCGGTGCGTCCGGACCGACGGGCCTGGCCCCGGGCATGGCGGGAACGTCGGGCCTGGGCTGCGGGCTACCCACCCCGGGACCCCCGACCGGTGCCCTGAACGCGACGCCTGTGACGGCGACGACCCGTTTCGAGAGAAGCGACCGGTGTCGCGATCAGTCCCGGAGGGACCGGTACAGGTCGAGGTAGGCCTGTTTCTGGTGGGCCCAGGCGAGCTCGCCCTCGACCCGCTCCCGCCCCAGGGAACCCATCCGGCAACGACGGAATTCATCGCTCAGCAACGAGTCGAGTTCCTTCGCGAATGCCTCCACGTCGTTGGGGCGCGCGTACACCGCCGCCTGTCGCGCGGTGACGCGGGTCTCGGCCAGGTCGAAGGCGACCACCGGGACCCCGAACGCCATGTATTCCATGGTCTTGTTCATGGTGCTCACGTCGTTCAGCGGGTTCAACGGGTCCGGGCACAGTCCGACATCGGCGGTCGACAGGTAGTCGAACACCACCTCGTCGGGAACCCGTCCGGTGAAGGTCACCCACGGATCCAGGCCTGCCGCCGACGCCTGTTCACGCACCTCGTCGTAGACGTCGCCGGCGCCGATGAACGTGAACCGGCAATCCACTCGACCGAGATCGTGGACGACGGTACGGACCGCCTCGACGGCGAGGTCCACACCGTCCTGGGGTCCCATCACCCCCAGGTAGCAGCACAGCAGCTCGCGACCTTCGCGCAATTCGGGGCGGGCCGGTCGGCGGCGCACCCGGTCCAGGTCCGGTCCGGATCGCACCACGGTCACATCGGCCGGTGCGAGCCCACCCCGGTCGATCGCCACCCGCCGGTACGACTCGTTGGTCGCGATGACCCGGGTCGCGGTACGGAAGGTCATGCGTTCCAGCCAGGACAACGCGCGCAGCGTCCACCCACCACTGTCGGGGAATCGTGACCGGTACAGCTCGGGGCACAGGTCGTGGTGATCGACGACGAAGGACCGACCCGCCGCCCGGGCCACCGCACCGATCACGAAGTAGGTGTCCGGCGGATTGCACGCCTGGACCACGTCGATGCCGTGCCGCAACGCGATCCACGTCGCGAGGACCGCCGTCCGGATCCAGCAGTACGCGAACTCCACCAGGAAATCGAACGTGGTGCTCGTCGCCGGCGGCGGGAGGTAACGGTGGATGCGGACACCCTCGCGCACCTCGAAGCTCGCTTCGTCGCGGTCGTTCGGGCAGATGACGTCCACGGTGTGGCCGTCCGCGACGAGCGCACAGCACTCGAGCCAGACCCGCCGATCGAAGGGTACCGACAGGTTCTGCACGATGACCAGCACCCGCAATCCGTCATCCCCACGCCGCGCTCGACGCGCACGGTGGTACGTCGCGCGGAACCGTCCGGTCACCACGCCACCCCTTCGTAACCACCGACCTGTTCCAGCTCCTCGGGGAGGTCGCCACAGAGATCGATCAGGCTCGGGGGTCGGGCGTCGATCAGCGCACCCACGACGACGCGGTCCGCCCGGGCGACGAGCGCGCAGTCCGCGCCGTCGAGCGCGAACACCGGGTCGTCGGTCAAGAGGCGTTGCAGGTGCGGCAGGCGCGCTTCCATGAAGTCGCCGTTGGTGCCGAAGACACGGTTCGGGTTCACGTTCGCGTCGTAGATGCGCACGTCGATCCCCTTGCCGAGCATGGCTTCAGCCAGTTCGACGTACGGGCTCTCCCGCAAGTCGTCGGTCCCGGGCTTGAAACTCAACCCCAGCATCGCCACGCGTTGCGCTCCGATGTCGATGACCCGGTCGAGCACGTCGTCACGGCGGCGGTCGTTGCTCACCGCGATGTGACTCAACATCGGCAGGTCCAGATCGTGCCGTCGGGCCACCTCGGACAGGGCACGCAGGTCCTTGGTCAGACACGATCCGCCGTAACTGAAACCCGGTCGGAGGTAGGCCGGCGAGATGTTGAGTTTGCGGTCCTCGCAGAACAGCGCCATGACGTCGCGGCTGTCCGCACCGGTGGCCCGACACAGTTGGCCGATCTCGTTCGCGAACGTCACCTTCAACGCGTGGAACGCGTTGCAACAGAGCTTCAGCGCCTCGGCGGTCTCGGGGGCGACGACGTGCAGGGGCGCATCGACGAACCCGAAGAGATCCCGGGTGAGTCGTGCGGTCCCTTCATCAACGGTGCCGACCACCAGCAGCGACGGTGCGTGGAAATCGCGTACCGCGGTGGTTTCGCGGAGGAACTCGGGGCACATGCCCAGGTGCAGGTCCACCCCGAAGGTCCGACCGGTCATCGCCGCGAGGATGGGTGCGACGTGGTTCCGCAGTGTTCCGGGAGGCACGGTGCTCCGCAGCAGAACGACCGGGTCGAACCGCGGGTCGGACCACAGCGGCCCCAGGGACCGGACGGCGTTGTCCACCGCTGTCAGGTCGACCCGTCCGAACCGGTTGCTGGGGGTTCCGACACACACCAGGACGACATCGGCGCCGCACGCCGCCGATTCGTCGGTCGAGACCTCGAGGTGTCCGTCGACCAACGCTTCGCGAACGAGCGCGTCGCAGCCGGGTTCCACGACCGGACTGCGGCCGGCACGGAGAGCGTCGATCTTCAGACGATCCGGGTCGATCCCCACCACGCGGTGGCCACTCGCCGCCAGACACGCGGCGGTGACGGTTCCGACATAGCCCAATCCGAGGATCGCGACCTTCATCGTGCCTCTCCCGGGTCCGGGGTTCCAACAGCATCTCCCATGTCAGGAAAGAGTGTCCGGGCACGAAGTTGATACCGCCGTTCACGACATTCGGATCGTGTCGGGCGGACCTGGGCACGGCCCT
>CAZVFF010000003.1:0-33408 GCA_964626395.1 uncultured Iamiaceae bacterium
CGTGTGGAAGAACGTCTCGTCGGGCATGTCGGTCGTGGCGAAGAACCGCACCCAGCGGGGGTGATCGGTGACGAAACGGTGCACGTATCCGACGATGTCCCGGGGCAGGGTGAAGTAGCCGGAGCCACCGTGGGGAACGGCGTCGAACGGGAACCCACGGCTGATCAGCCCGCCGAAGCGGTGCCGACCGATCGAACGGGTCCGGCGGTGGGTGTGCAGGAAGATCGACGAGAAGCGGTTGAGTCCGCCCCCCGACCACCGGTCGTCGGGTAGCGGAAAGTGTTCCATGAATCCGTCACCGTCGGCGGCGGCCAGACGTGCAGCGATCGTGGTGTTCGACCACAACGGCAGATCCTGACCGGTCAGGACCGACAGATGGTCGAAGGGGATCCGCGACGAGATCAGGTGGTCGATGCCCCCCAGGGTGGACCGCACGTGGCCGAAACTCCGGTAGGGGCTGGTGTGTCGGGGCAGGAAGTGCACGTTGCGGCGCCCGGCGAGGGGTCGCCACATGGCCGCGTACACGGCGTCGTCGGTGTGACGGTCCACCGAGATCACGAACGACGTACCGGGCGCGTCGAGCAGATCCACCAGCCGCACCAGCTGTCCGGGGAGTCGGTACGCCGAGATCACGTACGCCGGCCGGACCGCGCCGCTCACCGGTCCGTCCCCCCCGGGGGCCCCTCGCCGTCGACCCGGTCGTACACCGTGCAACGCCCCGCGGTCTCCACGGGCACGAACCGTTCGTCGAGCACCTCGAGGGCGCGGCGGGACCCCGGCCGGGCCGACAGGTTCGCCTCGTCGAAGTCGATGTCGCACAGGACGACGACGTCGGCGCCGGCCACGTCGTCGGCCAGTCGGTCGCCGTCGACGTGCGCGATGCGGGGATGGAAGTCGTAGAAGTGCGTGTGCGGTTCCAGTGCGGGCAGCAACGTGTAGAAGCTCCCGTCGGAGTAGTGGGGTCGATCGAGCGCGGCCGGTCCGACGAACAGGCGGTCCCCGGGGTCGGTGATCCCGGCGACGGCATCGACGATCCGGGCGTGGTCGCGGGCCGACGACGCCGAACGGAAATACCACACGCCATCGTCGTGGTGGACGTCGTACACGGGGCCGTCCTGCAGGAAGGTGCGGGCTTCGCGCAGGGTGGGGCGGGCCACGAACTTCGGTCGCAGACCGGCGACCACCACCACGGCGACGAGCAGTGCGGCGGCCTGTCGCCGCCCGAGGTGTCCACGCCATCGGGCGGGCACGCCGGTCGCTTCGAACGCGACGGGCACGAGGGTCGCGAGCGGCACCATCGTGAAATACACGACGTGGACGGTGTCGGCCCGTTGCAGGTACTCGGGGAACAGACACACGCCGATCACGCCCAGCCCCAGCAACGCGACACCGTGGGGCTCCCGGCGGCGGACGATCCCGATGACGACGGCCGCGACGGCGGTGAGGGCACCGATGATCGCGAGCAGGCCGTAGCCGCCCAGGTCGGCGTGCCAGGGAAGGTGACGTTCGGATGCGACGTGGACGGCGTCGGCGACCAGGTTCCGCCAGGTCGGACCGAACCCGGCGACGATCACCAACCACAGGTACGGCACCAGCCCCGCGGCGAACGCCGGCCAGACGATCCACCGCACCGCGCGCGCCAGTCCGAGTACGACCAGCAACACGACCGAGAACAACGCGAACTCGGGGCGCAGCCCGGTGGCCACGGCACACGACAACCCCACCGTCCACGCCCGGGTCGTCGCCGGACGATCCGACACCGCGAAGGCGACGGCGGCGACGAGCGCGGCGACCGCCCCGAAGATCGGCAACGCGGTCAGCGCCAACGATCCGATCGCCACGGCGATCACGGCCATGGCCAGCCCGATCGTGAACGACCACCGCCGCCCGATGAAATACAGCGCCACCCCCAGTCCGGTCAGGTACGCGGCCCCCACGGCCCGTTCCACGACGAGCGTGGGTGCGAACACCCGGTAGGCGCCGGCGGGGACCAACAACGACAACGGCCCGTAGAACCAGTCGAAGTCCACGCCCGGCGTCGCGCCGTCGAGCAGCCGTCGGGGGGCCTGGAGCATCATGGCCTCCTCCATCGACCAGGCCGGTGCGTGTCGCCGGATGAGCCACGACAGCCCGGCGAACACCACGATCACCACGACGGCAGCGGCGTCACGCCGCCACCAGGGGGTCCCGGCGGTGGCCCGCACACGGGCACGGTGGCCGCTGGCCACGGGGTCCGAACCGTTCATGATGGAACCACCGATGGTACCCGGGGGTGCGGGTCAGGATCGGACGTCGACGTCCACCGAACCGGTCCGTTCGGTGAACTCGTCCACCCGCACGTGGAAGGTGACCTTCCAGTCGCCCGACACCGTGAACAGCGAACCGTTGATCAGGTAGTGGCCCGGTCCGGCACGCTCCAGGTCGTGGCTGATCGGCCCGATCTCCAACTCGGACTGCACGAGCGACGCCGAGACGTCCTCGACCGCGCCGTCGGGTCGGCCGTTCGGGTCCAGGATGTACACGTGCAGGGTCATCGGACCGGTCCTGGCCGGGTCGATCACGACGTTCACGCTGCCCGATTCGATCGGCACCGTTTCCGACACCAACGACTGGATCGCAACGACGTTCCGGGCCGGCTCGGTGTTCACCAGCACCGCGGTGACCCCCAACACGACCACGATCGCGATCGCCTCGAACCGGAGCGTGGTCCGCAGGTAACGCCAGCGGGCACCCCGGTCGGGTCGTTTCCGCAACGCCGGCACCAGACGGAACCGGTTGAACCCGCCCAGTGCGGCCAGTATCGCGAGCAGGCCGACCTTGGCGACCACCAGCCAGCCGTAGGTGGTCGAGAACAGGCCCTCGATCGAACGCACCTCGACCCAGCTCATCGCCACACCGGCCGCACCGACCGCCACGATCGCGACGGTGGCCATGCGCGAGAAACCGGCCACTTCCCGCGCCGCCAGTTCGGGTTCGTCCGGTGCATCCGACCGGCGACGGGTGTGCAGCGACCATCCCAACGCGACGAGCCCCCCACCCCACACGGCCGCCGCGGCCACGTGGGCCACGTCGGCGAGCATCATCAACCATGCCGGATCCGTGGCCCGGGTGTGCCCGGACACGACGAAGGCGGCGGTCACGAACACGAGCGACCCGAGCGCCCAGAACCGACGGTCCGGGCCGTCGCGCAGAATCGCCATGATCCCCGTCCCACACGCCAGGGCGACACCCACGATCGTCAACCCGATCCCCTGGCCGAGAACCTGGCCCGCCACCCCTTCGGAGAACAACGACCCCGGCCCCTGACCGGTCGCCAACGCCGCGTCCACGAACAACAGAAGCAGCTGCGAGGCGACGGCGACCGCCGCGCACACCGCCAGGGCCGCCCGGAACCCACCGGCGTGGTCGCGGTCGTGCCGACGAGCCACGAAGGCGACGAACAACGCCGTTCCCACCACGATGAACGACCCGAGGTACCCCAGGCCCCGCAGGACCGCCCCCGCGACCTGGAAACCCGGTTGGGACGGTTGGTCGATCAGCGCGTCGAGGTCCTCCACGTCGCCGGGGAGCTGCACCGAGAACACGAAGCCGCCGTGCACCGGGTGCGAATCGGCGGAGATCACCCGCCAGGACACCGCGTAGGAGCCGTTGCCCAGATCGTCGTCGAGGGGGATCTGCACGATGTTCGACGACCCCCCCTTGGTGGCGACGCCTGCGTCGACCCGGTTCTTGTCGGCGTCGAACACCCGCAGTGAACCGGTGACCAGGCTCACCGGTTCGGAGAAGGTCAGCGACACCTTCGACGGCGAGGTGTCCAGCACGGCACCGTCGGCGGGCGAGGACGATTCGAGGATCGCGTGCGCGCCGGCCGGTGAGGCCGTCCCGATCGCCAGGGGTGCCAGTAGAATCCCCCCGACGACCACCAGTCGCACGAGGAGCCGGACGGTGCGTTCAACCATCCGTCCGGTTCTAGCCCGTCGAACGGAAAATACCCACTCATGAGTACCGAGCGTCCCGTCAGAACCGCCGCCGAACAGGAGGCCGTCGACCGCAAGGACCGACGACAGTTCTGGCTCATCGCCGCGATCTTCGCGATCGTGCTGATCGGGCTGACCGGCGTGTACGTGGCGGTGTCGTCGAAGGTGCAACCGACCACCCCCGAGCAGGGTGCGGCCCAGCAGGTGGACAGCCCGGCCCTGCCGATCCCCGACGGTGGTGCCGAACCGACCGACTCGGGTGACCGTGGTGGCAGCGGCCAGTTGGCGTTGCTGGGTGGGATCATCGTCGTACTCGGCGCCGGTGCCGCCTGGGTGGTGCACTCGTCGCGCAGGGCCCGTCGTCGCCACGACGGCGCACCCACGACGGACCCGACCTCACCGGTCGCGCCACCGGCGGGTACGTGATCGTCGCCACCTTCTGCTCCGGGACCGTGATCCCGGGGATTCAACCGGTGAGCAGCGTGGCGAGGGCCCAGACGGCGGCCACGGTGCCGATCGCCGCGTAGGCGATCGCCCGGGTACGAACCCCTCGCGGCGCGCCGTCGTCACCGTCGGCTTCGACCGGCGGGCGGATCAGCGCCGCGACGTTGCCGACGACCAGCGCGGCCCCGAACGCGAGCACCAGCCAGGCGAGCAGGTCGTGGCCCAGGAAGACCTCTTCAGCGAGCACGATGCGACAAGGCTGACACACGAACGATCGCTAAAGGAAACACCGTGAGTCGCCGACGATCAATTGGGCGACGGTTCCGCCACCGTCGCAGCGTCCGGGTTCGGGCGGGGGCCCTCCCTCCCTCCATCACCACTGCAGGCGGTGATCCACGATCACCGTTGCAAACGGCCCCCGCCCCCCGGACCACCCGTGTCGTTGCGGTGCCCGATGGTCCCGACGGGCACACTTGAGGTCGATGGATTCCCCGGAGACACCGCGCCGATCGACCGGCAATGCCCGGACCACGACCGCGACGGTCCTGGCGGGTGTCGCGCTGGGGGCGCTCGTGGCATCGGCGTTGCTGTTCCTGTTGCCGGTGTCCAACCCGGGTGTGCAGAACTGTGGTGCGCCGGCCGGTTTCCTGCTGCGGGCCACCAGTGACCGTCCGCTGGTCGACGGCGACGGCAACCTGATCAACGGTTGGGATGCCGACGAGGACCGCGACCGGATCGAACGCGCGCAGGACGGCCGGTGCTCGCGCCGTGTCGCCCGACGGGCCGTTCCCGCGGGCGGTTTCCTGTCGGCCTTCTGGGTGCTCACCCCGGCCGCTGTGCTCGTCGGCTGGTCGGGACGTCGGGCGTTGCGGCGAACCGCCCCGGACCGACCCACCGGTGACGACCGGAGCTGACCGGACCGTACCCGCCCGAGCGTGTGACGTGACCGTCGAGGGCGACCTGTTCCGCCACGGCCACGACGGCAGCGACCGCTCCGACCGACACGCGCCGCACGGCCGTACCGGCTCCGCGCCGGGGATGGTCCATCGGTGACCCCCGCGCGATCTCCACACACCGGATCGCGCTCCGTCGCCGCAAAAAACCGTCACGGCCCCCGGAGGGGCCGTGACGGCGAGGAGAACAGTTCCGACGGCGGCGGGATCAGCCGGGTCGGACCGCGAGGATCGGCGGTGACATGTACAGGCTCGAGTACTTCACCACGTCGCCCGTCTGGGGAGCGTGGATGACCGAACCACCACCGGCGTACAGGGCCACGTGACCGAACCCGCTGTAGAACACGAGGTCGCCGGGCTGCAGCGCCGAGATCGGGACCTGACGGCCTGCGTTCTTCTGCGCGTAGGTGACCCGGGGAAGCGAGACACCCGCTTGGGCCCATGCCCACTGCGTCAGACCGGAGCAGTCGAACCCGGCCGGCGTGGTCCCACCCCACAGGTAGGGCACACCCAGCTGGCTCGCTGCAGCCGAGACCGCTCGGGCGCCGGCTCCACTTCCGCCACCGCCGGAGGGCGGCGGCGTGGTCTGCGGCGGGTTCGGCGCCGGAGTCGGGGCCGGCGTGGGCGACGGGGCCGGGGCGGGCGCCGGGGTCACCGAGGGACGTGCCGCGGTGTCGGCCGCGGTCGTCGTGGTCTGTTCGGCGGCTGCTTGCGCAGCAGCGGCACGCTCGGCGGAACGCTGCTGTTCCGCGCGCTGGGCGGCTTCACGGGCGGCCTGTTCACGGGCACGCTGTTCGGCGGCCTGTTTCTCGGCGACGAGCGTGGCGACCTTGCCCTTCAGCTGCGAGTGGATCTGTTCGAGTTCCTGCTGTGCGGCTTCGGCCGACGCGCGCTTGGCACGGGCCTGTTCCGCGACGGCTTCGGCGTTCTGCTGTTCGGTCTCCAGGGTGGCCGCACGTTCCGCGGTCACCCGCTGGGACGCCTGGAGCTGATCGACGAGTTCCTGACGGTTGCCCACCGCGGTGGACTGGTAGCCCTGACGGGGGCCGAGCTGGTCCGAGTCGGTGTCCAACAACACGGCGAGGTCGACCGATCCGTCGCCGCCGTTGATGTACGCGTCGAGCGCGTACCCGGCCAACTGGGAGCGGCTCTCCGCCTCGTCCTTCTTCGCAGCCTCGAGTTGGGCACTCGCCTTGTCGATCTTCTGCTCGATCTCGGCGGCCTCGGAGACGGCGATCTCCACGGCGGCGGTGTCGGCGACGACCTGGTCCTGCAGTTCGGTGATCTCGGTCGAGATCTGGTCGGCACGGGCCTGCAGATCGCTGATCTCATCGGCCTGCGCGTCGGAGGTCCCCAGGAACGGGACCACGCCGACCGACAGGGCCAACGCCGCGACGGCGACGCGGCGAACGAATCGGTGGTTGTGCATGGGGCGGTACTGTAACCACCCCGTCACCCGCATTACAACTACGTGACAAATATTTCGGTCTGGTGGGTTTCCCGTCACCAGCCGGGTCGTTCCCGCCGCCCGACCCCGACCCGCCGAGGTTCACCCTACCCGCGTACGGTCTCGTCGCGTCGGTCGGGGACCGTTCAGTCCGCGGCGGCTGCGAGACCGTCCACGATGTCGCGGCCCGGCCCACCCGAGGTCGCCGGTTCGCCGGCGGACCCCACACCGGTGAACGCGGCGACGGTCGCCTCGGTGGAAGCGGCGATCGCGGCGAGGTCGTAGCCACCCTCCAACAACGCGATGCAGCGACCGGCCGGGACCAGCCGCGACAGGCGCCCGACGATCCGTCCGAAGTCCGCTGCCGACAACGAGACCGCCGCCAACGGGTCGGCACGGTGCGCGTCGAAGCCCAACGAGATGCACAGCCAGTCGGCGGCGAAACGTTCCGCGAACGGCACGACGAGCGAATCGACCGCCGCGTCGTAGACGTCGCCGGTCGCCCCGGCGGGCAACGGGACGTTGAGGGTCCCACCGGGGGCTCCGTCACCGCCGGTCTCGGTGGCCGACCCGGTCCCCGGATACCACGGCCACTGGTGGATCGACACGTAACCCACGCGGGGGTCGTCCCAGAACGTCTCCTGGGTGCCGTTGCCGTGGTGCACATCGACGTCGACGATCAGCACCCGTTCACCCTGGTCGGCCAGCGACGCCGCGGTGACCGCCACGTTGTTGAACAGACAGAACCCCATGGCCGCGTCCGGGCGGGCGTGATGGCCGGGCGGACGGACCGCGCACAGGGCCGCGTCCGCGACACCGGCACGGAGCTGGTCCACCGCGAACAACCCGGAACCGGCCGCGAGGCGTGCCGCCGGGAGCGACGCGGGCACCACCGCGGTGTCCGGGTCGAGCTGGCCTCCTCCGGTGAGGCAGAACGTCACGATCGCGCGGACGTACTCGGGGGCGTGGACGCGCATCAGTGCGGTGTCGTCGGCCTCGAACGGCTCGGCGAACACGAGCGCACCCGCACGATCGGCGTCACGCAGACCGATCCGTACCGCGTCGAGACGTTCGGGTCGCTCGGGGTGACCCGAACCGGCGGTGTGCAGTTCGCAGCGTTCGTCGGCCACGACCAGGAGCGTCACGCTCACGAGCCTAGGTGCACACACCGCGACCCACCTGGCGTCACGGTCCCACGACCCGACCGGTGGAGCCCGGAAGCCGGTCCCCTCCGATCCGGATCCCCCGGCCACCCGGCCTCTATTCTCGGACCGGAGCGATGAGCGAGGAGTTCCGTGTCGGCGAGGACCGGCTGGTGTGCGACGAGTGGCACGCACGGGACCGCACGGTGGTGATCCGACCCCGGGATCCCGACACCCCACCGTCGGCGTCGTCGATCACCCGGGTGCTCGATGAACTCGTCGACCGCGGCGTGCAGCGCGTCCTGACCGCGGCGCTGGCCGATTCGGCGCTGCCGCCGTTCGCCGCCGCGGGTTTCCGTCCACACGAGGAACTGTGCGTTCTCCGACATCCCCTGGACACGATCCCCGACGCCGGCGAAGGGCACCTGATCCGTCGGGGCTCACCGCGTCGCGACGCCGACGCGGTCGCCCGGATCGACCACGAGGCCTTCGAGCCCGGTGGTTCCCTGGACCGGCGGGGACTGGCGAGCGTGTTGCGGGCGACGTCGGTGACACGCTTCCGACTCGTCGGCTCCGCCGACGGAACACCCGATGGTTACGCCGTGTCCGGTATCGCCGCGGATTGCGGCTATCTGCAGCGCATCGCGGTCGTACCGGGCCGGCGGCGCCACGGTCTGGCCCGGTCGCTGGTGGTCGACTCGCTGCGGTGGATGCGCCGCCGACGGGTCCGCGAGGCGTGGGTGAACACCCAGGTCGGCAATCGGGCCGCCCGCCGGCTGTACCGGGCGACCGGGTTCGTACCGACCCCGGGCCACCTGGCCGTCCGGGTCTGGGACCGACCGGACGACCGATGAAGGCGCTCGGTGTCGCCGTCCTGGTCGCCGTGGTCGCCCTGCTGGGCGGAACCACGACGCTCCGACCCGCCACGGCCGCCGGGGAGGACGACCCGGACGGTTTGACGTTGGTCGAACTCGATCCCTGGGTCGGCGCCGACACCACGGTCACCGCGGTCCTGCGGACCGGGAAGATGCCGGCCGGCGCGACGATCAGCCCGACCCTGTACGACGCCGTCGCCACCCGATCCGCGTTCGAACTGACCACCCACGGGGAGAACCTCGTCGCTCCCATCCGGCATTTCGACGACCTCGAGGTGCCGGCGACCGGCGGCACGACACGACTGCGGTTCCGTGTCGACGACGGCAGCGGAACCGGCGACGCGGCCGCGACCGACGAACCGGTCACCCTGACGATGCCGGGCACCTACCCGTTGGTGTTCACCGTGCTCGACGCCGACGGCGTGCAGACCGACCGTCTGGTCGCCTACCTGGTACGCCTGCCCACCCGACCCGACGAAGGCGACGACGGGCGTCACCCGTTGACCGTGGCGACCCAACTGCGTCTGCAACCCCGCCCCACCGCCGACGCCGACGGTCATCTGACCCTGACGCCGGAACACGAGGCCGCGGCGGAGGCGTTCGTCACCGGTGTCGTCGGCGACGAACGCCTCGACGCGCCCGCACGTCGACACCTCGGCTACACGATCTCGCCGGCCTTGCTGGACGCGGCCGCCGGTGCCGGTGAACCCGGACTGCTCGCCGACCTGGCCGGGGCGACCGCGGAACACCAGGTGCAACGTCAACCCTGGGCGCCGGTCTCGCCGGGCGCGTGGTTGACCGCACCGGAATTGACCGCGGAGCTGGAACGCAGCGTGGAACAGGGCACCACCACACTGGCCGATCACCTGGCCGAACCCGATCCGACGCTGGTCGATCTGCCCGGCTGGGGCCCCGACGTACCGCCTTCGGCGCTGGCGTGGTTCGCCGACGACGGCGCCACGGCCTTCCTGATCGCCGAGAACGACCTGGAGCCCCTCGACCCGACCGTGTTCCCCCGCACCCTGGCCGCACCCTTCCTGTTGGAGACCCCGACCGGTCCGGTCCCCGCTGCACAGATCGACTCGGCGCTCAGCGCACACTTCGACGATCCGGACCCGGTCCTGGGCGCCAACCACCTGATCGCCGACCTCGCGGTGATCGCGTCGGACCTGCCCGCCATCCGTCGCGGTGTCGTCGTCGCCCCGCCACCGGACTGGACACCGTCGGCCGAGTTCATCGGGACGTACCTCGACGCGCTCGACGCCGACCCGCCCCCGGGGTCGGCCACGGTGGTCGTCCCCGGGACCGCCCGCGAGATCGTCACCGAGGTCCCCGACGCACGTGCCGCGGGCGACACCTCCGTGGACGGGCCCGTGTTGACCCGACGATCGTCCGTGGGTCCCCTCGACACGCCGGTCGGCCTGGCGGGTCAGGTCGGTCGCGCCGGCGAAACCGTCGATTCGCTCGCCGGCATGCAGCCCGGCGGTGCGACCGAGGCGGAAACGACGATCCGCTGGTTGCGGGACCGCATCGCGCTCGCCGCGATGCCCGACGTGGACGCCACCGACCGACGGCGGAGCTTCGACGCGGTCACCGGATTCGCCACCGCCGCCGCGGCCGACATCGAACTGAGCGAACGTCAGACGATCACGACGACCTCCTCGGATGCGTCGCTGCCGATCACGATCCGTCGCGACGCCGACGGTCCGAGACGGGTGAGCGTGCACATCGACGCGCCCGACCGACTCGAGTTCCCCGACGGACGCACCCGCAACGTCGACTTGGACGACACCGTCACCCGGCTCGACCTGCGGGTGCACGCCGACTCACCGGGCGACACCCTCGTCCGGCTCACGGTCACCTCGCCCGACGGACGGCTCGTCTCGGGCACGACCGAACTGCTGGTGCGTTCGACCGCGGCGTCCGGGGTGGGACTGGTCATCAGCTTCGGTTCGTTGGCGTTCCTGATCATCTGGTGGGGACGCGACATCCTCCGGGCGCGACGCCGACGGCGGGAACGACACGTACCGCCGGCCGACCTGATCGACATCGACGGTTGACCGACCCCACGAGGTGAGGCCCGACCCGGCGCGCCCGGCCGGCTCCGTCACGCCGCACGATCCCACGTCCACTGCAGCTCCGGGACACCGAGCACCCGCCGCGCCGGAATTCATGTAACCCTGTGGGTCCACGCGGGGTCCAACACCTCCGGACCCGACCTTCGAACCCGAGGAACTCCATGCCAGGCATCCACATCGTCACCGATTCCGGTTCCGACCTCCGGCCGGACACCGCCGCCGAGCTCGGGGTCACCGTCGTACCGTTGACGATTCGCTTCGGCGACGACGAGTACCACGACGGCACCGAACTGAGCCCCGAGGACTTCTACGCCAAGATGGCGGCACAGCACGAGCTGCCGTCGACGGCCGCCCCGGCGCCCGGCGCGTTCATCGAGGCGTTCGACGCCGCGCGCGCGGCCGGTGCCGACGCCATCCTGTGCATCAACATGGCGGGAAAGATGTCGGCGACGATCGACGCCGCCCGCAACGCCGCCACCGAGGTGGCCGACCGCATCGAGGTCCGGGTCGTCGACTCCGAATCGGTCAGCGGCGGGTTGCAGGCCCTGATCCGCCGCGCGGTCGACGCAGTCGCGGCCGGCGACTCCCTCGACGACGTCGCGGCGATGGTGACCGAACGGGCGGGGCGGACGTCGATCTTCGGGACGTTCGACACCCTGGAGAACCTGAAGAAGGGTGGGCGGATCGGCGGTGCGAACGCCTTCCTGGGCACCGTGCTCAAGATCAAACCGATCGTCGAGGTCCGCAACGGCGAGGTCCACGAGGCCTCCAAGCAGCGCACGCGTCGCAAGGCGCTCGCGTGGATCGTCGAACAGGTCCGGGCCGCCGGCGACATCGAGGACCTCGCGATCTGCGAGGCGATGGCGCCCGACGTGGAAGCGTTCCGGGCCATGTTCCCCGACGGTGACGACCTGGGCGTGGTGCGGCTCGGGCCGACCATCGGCACCCACGGCGGTCCGGGCACCCTCGGCGTCAGCCTCGTGTACCCCGAACGGGCCGGCTGAACGGTCGGGGTCCCGGCGTCGGGTCCGGTGCGGCACCCGGGTGCTTCTCCTCGGGCGGTGCGGCCCGGTAGCGTCGGGACCACCGTGGAAGACGAGTCCCCCACCCGTTCGGTCACCGCCTTCTCCCCCGGCGACCCGGTCGGCGCGCTGATCGGCGGGCGCTACCGCATCACCGCGCTCATCGCCACCGGCGGGATGGCGCGGGTCCACCAGGCCCGTGACGAGGTCCTCGGGCGCGACGTCGCGGTGAAGATCCTGCACGAACACCTGGTGACCGACGAGGCGTTCGTGGAACGGTTCCGCCACGAGGCGATCGCAGCGGCCCGCCTGAGCCACCCGTTCATCGTGTCGATCTTCGACACGGTGTCCGAAACCGGGCCGGACGGGGTGATCGTCGAGGCGATCGTGATGGAACTGGTGCACGGCACCACGTTGCGTCGTCGGCTCGACGATGTCGGCACCCTGGAGACCTCCGAGGCGATCGCCGTGGGTGCCCAGGTGGCCGACGCACTCGAGGCCGCCCACCGGGCCCGGGTGGTGCACCGCGACATCAAACCGGCGAACATCCTGTTGTCCACCGACGGACGGGTCCTGGTCGCCGACTTCGGCATCGCGAAAGCGGCCGAGGGGCACGACCTGACCGCCGAGGGTTCGATGCTGGGTACGGCCAAGTACCTGGCACCCGAGCAGGTCGAGGGGTCCCCCGTCGACGGGCGTTCCGACGTCTACGCGCTCGGAGTCGTGTTGTACGAGGCACTCACCGGTCGGGTGCCCTTCCACGCGGACACCGACACCGGCACCGCACTGGTGCGGCTGCATTCGGCTCCGTTGCGTCTCCGCCAGATCCGCGCCGACATCCCCGCGG
Source organism: uncultured Iamiaceae bacterium (assembly GCA_964626395.1). Taxonomy (GTDB): domain Bacteria; phylum Actinomycetota; class Acidimicrobiia; order Acidimicrobiales; family Iamiaceae; genus JAFDWI01. Next base: position 12,786 of record CAZVFF010000003.1, read on the forward strand.
ACATCGAACAGGTGGTCCTGCGGGCGATGGCCCGTCACCCCGCCGACCGGTTCGACGACGCCGCGCAGATGCGCGCCGCCCTGCTCGGTTGCCGCACCGGATCGACGGTGCCGTCGATCGCGATCGACGTGGACGACACCGACGTGCTCCGCCGGGACGCGTCGGTGCCCGCCGGTGCCCGCACACCCGTCCCGGCGCTGCCGTGGACCCGCGGGGAGGAAGCGGACACCGCCGGCGGGATCGACGTGGCCGCCCCACGATCGGAACGGGGTTGGTTGATCCCGACGTTGTTGATCGTGCTGGTGGCCTCGGCGCTCGCGGTGGTCGGCGTCCTGTTCGGCCAGTCCGGCGACGGCGACGCACCGCGGGTCATCGACTCGGGGGCCGACACCACGATCGGCGGCGATCCCCCGGTGATCACCGCGATCCACACGTTCGATCCGGAACCCGGCGACGGGACGGAGAACGACGACCTGCTCGGGAACCTGACCGACGGCGACCCGGACACCACCTGGCGCTCCGAGACCTACGAGGAGGCCCCGGAGTTGGGAGTCAAGGACGGTGTCGGGCTCGATGTCGTGTTGGCCGAACCACGCGAGGTGTCCGAGTTGGTGGTCGACAGCGTGTCCTCGGGTTGGGACGCCGAGGTGTACACGACGAACGGCCCACCCGGGACGAGCCTGGCCGACCGCGGTGCCGCGGTGACCGCGAAGCGGGATGTCGCCGAGGGGACCGTGACCTTCGACCTTGATGGACGTGTGGCCGACCGGGTGCTGTTGTGGTTCACCCGGGTCGGTGAGGGTGGCCGGGTCGAGCTCGCCGGGTTGCAGGTCCGATGACCGACGACGACGGGACCACCGGGCCGGGCGCGGACACACCGACGGATCCGATCGCCCCGCCGCGGTCGGGTACGCGGCCCCCGGTCCGTCGGCACCTCGTCGTGCTCGGCATCGGTGTGGCCGCGCTGATCCTGGGCATCGTGCTGGTCGTGACGGGACGATCCTCGTCGAGCGACCCCCCGGACACGGTCGTCGCGGACACCACGGTGGCCTCCGACGCCGCCACGGGCCCGCTGCTCCCCGACCTGGGAACGGTCGGCGATGACCATGCGGCGCGGGCACTCGTGGGTGATCTCGATCCGGCCGAACTCGGTGCCGGCGGCGTCCCGGCCGGGGCCGACCCGGCGCCGACGGTTCCCGGTGTCGACCTGACCATGGCGGGCGTACAGCGGTGCGGACAGGCGATCACCCAGCAGAACGCCGATCGTTCCCTCGGTGATCCCCTCGACGCGGCACGGCTGGTCGTGGGGGACACCCCGACGCTGGTGGTGTCCTACGCGATGCCCGCGTCCGGCGATCTGCCGGCTGCAGATCGGGTCCTGGTGGTGGACGCCCGCACGTGTCGGATCCTCACCGCGGTGGAACACTGAGACGATCCGATGGACCCGGTCACCGACCGGTCCGTGTTCTAGGCTGACCCCCCATGGCCGACGACGCAGCTACGGACGCCTCCTGGCCGGATCAGGCCACCGACCTGATCGTTTCGGTGGTGGGCACGGTGCGGGACAAGACCGTCGGGCCGGCGATGACGATCGCCCGTGCGATCGTCTACGGGCTGTTCGCGGCGATCATCGGGATCGCCGCCCTGGTGCTCGGCACGATCTTCGCGGTCCGGATCATCACGGTGTACATGCCCGGACAGCGGGTCTGGATCGCCGAGATCGGGTTCGGGGTGCTCTTCGGGATCGTCGCTCTGGCGTTGTGGGCCAAGGCGCGTCGGATCCCGCACCGGTAGACTGGACGCTGCACTCGGCAGCGACCGCGGCCGGGGAATACCTCCCGTGGTATCGGTGTTCCCCCGTGTGCAGTCCCGTTCTCGTCATATTCGACCAAGGAAGCTCGTTGTGCCAGACGATGTACGAAAAGTACTGATCATCGGTTCCGGACCTGCGGGTCTGACCGCCGCCATCTACACCGCCCGGGCCCAACTCGAACCACTGCTGATCGAAGGTGAGACGGTGTCCAACACCGATCAACCCGGCGGTCAGTTGATGTTGACCACCGAGGTGGAGAACTACCCGGGGTTCGCCGACGGCATCATGGGGCCCGACCTCATGGCGACGATGCGTGAGCAGGCGCTACGATTCGAAACGGAGATCGTGACCAAGCGGGTGACCCGCGTCGATCTGTCGGCTCGCCCCTACGGGGTGTGGACCGACGATTCGGACACCGTGGAGCCGACGCACCGAGCCGACGCGATCATCATCGCCACCGGCGCCCAGGCGCTGATGCTCGGGCTCGAACACGAACAGCGACTGCTCGGACACGGTGTGTCCACGTGCGCGACCTGCGACGCCTTCTTCTTCCGGGGCCAGCACATCGCGGTCGTGGGTGGCGGCGACTCGGCCATGGAGGAAGCGACGTTCCTGTCGCGCTTCGCCGAGTCGGTCACGATCATCCACCGACGCGAGGAACTGCGCGCGTCGAAGATCATGCAGCAACGGGCCATGGACGACCCCAAGATCAGCTTCGCGTTCAACAAGGTGGTCACCGACGTACACGGCACCGACCGTGTCGAGGGCCTCGCGTTGCGTGACACCGTCACCGGCGAGACCTCCGAGCTCGAGGTGACCGGCCTGTTCGTGGCGATCGGGCACAAACCCTCGACCGACCTGTTCAAGGGTCAGCTGGAGCTGCGCGACAACGGCTACATCCGGGTCCACGACGGCACCCGAACCAGCGTCGCCGGGGTGTTCGCCGCCGGCGACGTGTACGACGACCACTACCGACAGGCGGTCACCGCAGCCGGGTCCGGCTGCATGGCGGCCCTGGACGCCGAGCACTGGCTCGCCGCCGGGGCCCCCGACGAAGACTGGTAGACACAAAGGAGCAACACCATGGCAAACCCCGCCATCCTCACCCTCACCGACGACTCGTTCGACGAGCAGATCAACGCCGCGGACACCCCGGTCCTCGTGGACTTCTGGGCCGAATGGTGCGGCCCGTGCAAGAAGATCGCCCCGATCCTCGACGAACTCGCCGACGAACACGACGGGAAGATCACGTTCGCGAAGATGGACATCGACGCGAACCCCTCCGTCCCGTTGAAGTTCAACGTGATGAGCATCCCCACGCTGATCGTGTTCGCCGACGGCAAGGAAGCCAAGCGCATCATCGGGGCGAAGGGCAAGAGCCAGCTCGTCGACGACCTCGACGAGTTCCTGTCCTGACCGGCGCCTCGACGGGGGCGGCATCGCCCGACCGCGCCGCGTCGTCCACCATGTCGTCCACCGTGTCGTCCACCGTGCCGTCCACTGTTCGCCGCTGATCCGCGTGCCCGTGACCCGACCGAACGATCCCGTCTCCGAGCTCCTGCCGCTCGGACCCGACGCACGCGGCGACGCGGTCCGCGATCTGCAGATCCGGCTGCACCGGGTGGGGTTCCAGTCCGACCGCAACGGCATCTACGACGACGCCACCTCACGGGCGGTCCGGGCGTTCCAGGAACGGTCGGGGTTGGAGGTCACCGGCCACTGCGACCGGCCCACCTGGGCGGCGATCGTCGAGTCCGGGTACAGCTTGGGGGATCGACTCCTGTACCACCGCTCCCCCATGTTGCGTGGTGACGACATCGCCGTCCTGCAACGGCGCTTGAGCGAGCTCGGATTCCACAGTGGCCGTGTCGACGGGATCTTCGGACCCGACACCGAAGAAGCCGTCACGGCGTTCCAACGCAACACGGCGCTGGTGACCGACGGCGTCGTCGGGCCCGACGTCGTCACCCAGCTCCGCAGGCTCGGACCCGGCAAGGGGACGATCACCAAGGCGATCCTGGCCGAACGACTCGCCCTGCTCGACGCGCCGCACGAGCTGCTCGGTGCACGGGTGGCGATCGCCGAGCCGGGCACCCTCCCGGTGATCGCACACAACATCACCGCGGCGCTCGACGCCTCCGGAGCGATGACCCTCGCGATCCACCATCCCGACGGTTCCGTCGGAGCGACCGAAGCGAACAACTTCGCTGCCACGTGTTTCCTGGGTTGCACCTCGCGCACCGAACCCGGAGCGAAGCTCGCGTACTACCGGACCGAAGGCTACGAATCGGCCGGCGGACGTCACCTCGCGCACGTGGCCCGCACCCACCTGGCGGCGACCCCACTGCCCGGACCGATCGAGATCGTCGGTATGCGCCTCCCGGTCCTGCGTGAAACGCGCATGCCCGCCCTGTGGTGCGAGATCGGGCCGACCAGGTGGGTCGTCGAGCACGCGATGCTCCTCGCCGGTGCCCTCGCGGAAGCGGCCCGGTGCTGGATCGCGGAACCGCTCGAGGACACCGATCCCACTCGGCTCTGACCTGCCTCGACAGGTCGTCGGAATCGACCGCCGGTGTTCGGTCTTGTGGGCCGAACCCGGTTCGTACCTTCCCGACGCGGCCTCGACCCTCACCCCGAAGCCGAGGTCGAACCGTTCCCCACAGCCTTGACCACAGGTTGTGGATATCGGCTCAATCGACGGTCGCGTGTGACGTTCGTCCCTCGTCGGCCCCGGGTCCCCCGGTCATCGCGCGGTAGATACGTTCCAGGTCCTCCAGCGATGCGAAATCGATCACGACCTTGCCGTGCTTGGCTCCCATCGTGACCGACACCCGCGTGTCGAGTCGATCCGAGAGCAGTTCCTCCAGTTCGAGCAGGCCCGGTGCGCGCAACTTCGCCGTCGGACGCGGCGTCGGCGCCCCGTCGTCCCCGTCGGAGGTCCGCCGTCGGATCGCGTCCTCGACCTGGCGCACCGAGTAACCGGCATTGACGGCCTTCTTCGCCAGCGCCTCCTGGAACGTCCGATCCGGCGTACCGAGCAGTGCTCTCGCGTGGCCGGCGGTCAACTCACCGTCGTTGACCAGCCGTTGCACTGCTGCGGGCAACTGGAAAAGACGCAGCGTGTTGGACACCGCAGCCCGACTCTTGCCGACCCGCCGTGCCACTTCCTCATGGGTCAGGGAGAAGTCGTCGAGCAGCTGCTGGTAGGCCGCCGCTTCCTCGAGGGGATTCAGGTCCTCCCGGTGCAGGTTCTCGACGAGCGCCTGTTCCAGTGACGCCGTGTCGCTCGCATCCCGCACCACGGCGGGAATGACGGACAGCCCCGCCCGTTTGGCGGCGCGCCAACGTCGTTCTCCCGCGATCAGCTCGTAGGTGCCGTCACCGGCGTCCCGCACCAGAACCGGTTGCAGAACGCCGAGTTCACGGATCGACGCCGTGAGCGACGCGAGTGCCTCCTCGTCGAAATGGCTCCGCGGTTGGAACGGGTTGGCCACCAGACTGGTAATGGGGAGTTCCACCAGCCCGATCGCGCTCTCGGCGGTGGCTGTCGGCGATTCACTGGGGATGAGCGCTCCGAGTCCCTTACCCAATCCGCTACGACGCGCCATGACTGATCTCCTTTGCCAGTTCCCGATAGGCGAGAGCGCCCCGCGATCGGGAATCGAATGCGATGATGGGCTGGCCGAACGACGGCGCCTCGGAGAGACGAACGGTGCGTGGTACCATCGTCCGACAGACGCGGTCGCCGAAGTGTTCACGAACCTCGGCAGCGACCTGGTCCGACAATTTGGTCCGGGCGTCGTACATCACCAGCACGATCGTGGTGATCTCCAGGATCGGGTTCAGACCGCGACGTACCAGTTCCACGTTCTTCGACAACTGCCCGAGTCCCTCGAGCGCGTAGTACTCGGTCTGGATGGGGACCAGAACCTCCCCCGCTGCAGCGAGTGCGTTGATCGTGAGCAGCCCCAACGACGGGGGACAGTCGATGAAGATGTAGTCGTAGTCGTCTCGGACCTCGTGCAGCGCGTTGCGGAGCTTGAGTTCCCGACTGAACGCGGGCACCAGCTCGATCTCGGCCCCGGCCAGGTCCAGGCTGGAGGGCGCGACGAACAGCCCCTTGATCGACGTCGCCTCGATCGCATCGTCGATGGGCGTGTCCTGCATGATCACGTCGTACATCGACGCATCCAGACCACGGATGTTGATCCCGAGACCGGTGCTCGCGTTGCCCTGCGGGTCGAGATCCACTACCAGAACCCGGAAACCGAGCTCCGCGAGACAAGCGCCGAGGTTCACCGTGGTCGTGGTCTTGCCGACACCCCCCTTCTGGTTCGCCACCGCGATCCACCGGGGGAGTTCCAGGGGATCCTTGGTCGGGGCTTCGATCCCCGGTTCGTTCAGAGTGCTCACGCGGCCTGCCGGGGTGGGGGGACTGGGGTCGGGAGTTCGTGCACCGGGCAATCCTGCCCGCTCCCACCACACAGGTCAAGTCCCAAGCGGTGTTTCACGTGGAACATCGACACCGACCCACGACCCCCGGGTCGATTCATCGTGATGTTTCACGTGGAACAGCCACGGTCCGGCCCCGTACCACCGGTTGGGCTTCGGACGGGCGTCAACGGGATCCCCCACCACCAATCGGAGCGCGTGGCCCCTGACGCCGCCCTCGGCCCGGAAGCGTCGAGCGTCCGTGGTCGCGGATGTTTCACGTGAAACACCCACCGGGAGGTCAGCTGGAGGCGTGGCTCCGTACCGGTCGCACGCGGAACATCCACACGGACCCCGCCCCACTGAACCACCGGATGCGTGAATCAGCGCCTCCTGGAACCGGCGATCAGATCCGGGGCCCAGGTCGCTGGTCCTGGAAGGATCCGACGCGAGGGACCGGACGGAGTCGGAATGTTCCACGTGAAACAATCGGGCCCGGGCCGCCGGACACCCGCGCGTCGGCTGGAGCCACCTCGAGCGCGTTGAACGCACGAGAATCCCGGTCCCCTCACACTCCCGACCACCCGGAGCGCGCCGTGCCGTTTCAGAAGAGCGGTCGCTTGGCGGGAATACCCACCCGACGGGGGAACGTCTCCGGGCACGGCTCCACCTGTTCGAGAATCGTCGCCGCGGGAGGACCGTCCAGATGCGTGCGTACTCGTTGGCCGAGGCGCTCGAGCCCGTCGGCCACCCAGCGACGGCCGGGGTCCGCGGACGCCGGGGGATCACTCACGATCAACAACCCGCCGAGCCGCAGGAGCGGTGCCGCGCACTCGGCCACCACCGCCGGCGGACCGAAGCTGCGGGCGACGACCACGTCGGCGGAGGTGCGTCGCTCCCGGTCACGACCGACGAGTTCGGCTCGCTCCTGCCAGACGACGAGTCGATCGTCCAGGTGCAGTTCCGTGACCGCTTCGGAGAGGAAGGCGCCACGTTTGGTCGACCCGTCCAACAAGGCGCCCCGGAGATCCGGCCGCTGGTGGGCGATGACGAGTCCCGGGATACCACCCCCGGAACCGAGGTCGATGAAGAAGCGGGCGGATCCGGGGATGGACTCGACGAACACCCGCGCGTGGTCCAGGTGTTCGGTGATCGGTCCGGGACCGAGCAGACCGATCGCCTGTGCTCGTTCGAGCACCGAGACCAGTGCTGCATCGGCCACGGCGTCGAAGGGCCTCAGGCGTCGTCGGGCGATATCTGGACCCAACGGCGCGGATCGCGACCCTCCGAGGAGGTGGTCACGCCGTCGATGGCGTTGACGGTGTCGTGCACGACCTTGCGGTCTGCGGACGACATGGGTTCGAGCGCCTTGGCCTTACCGGATTCGACCACATCGCCAGCGACCTTCTCGACGAATGCCACCAGGGCCTCCCGGCGCTTGGCCCGGTACCCGTTCACGTCGACGTGGACGTGCCCTTCCCAGGATCCGGCCGCCTGCTTCTGCAGGGTGACACGGGTCAGATCCTGGATCGCATTCATCGTGTTCCCACGGGGTCCGATCAGCATGCCGAGGTCCTCGCCCTCGATGTTGACGTGGGCGTTGGCGTCGTCGGCACGCTCGGTCGTGATCCGACCATCGATCCCCATCGCGTCGAGCAGACCGGCGAGGAAGCTCTCGGTCGCGGCAACCTGTTCATCCAGGGTCATGGTCATCTCGGTTCCTCGTTCCTTCTTGTCGGATTTGTCGCGTGCCGGCGCTGCGCCGGACTTCCCGTCGTTCCCGGTGGTACGACGCTGCTTCTCGTGGTCCGCACCGCGTCCCTTGCGGTCGGTTCGACCCGCCGAGGACTTCCCGGCGGGTTTCGTCGTCTTCTTGCCGGCGGTTTCGCGCTGATCGGAACGATCGGCCGCGTCCTGACCGTTCTTCGGCTTGCGGCCTCGGCGTTGGCGGCGCTCGGTCTTGGCCCGGGGAGTACGGGGCTTCACCCGTGCCCGCACCCGGGCTGAACCGCGGACCTGACGGAACAAGCCACGGCGAGGTTCCTCGAGCACGACGAACTCGGCCTCGTCGTGGTCGATCCCCAACTCGTCGAGTGCCCGCTCCTTGGCCTCGTCCACGGTCTTCGCGGTGATCTCGATCCATTCCATCGTGCTGACTACCTCTTCCTCATCGTTTCCGCTTGCCGTCGGTCGGTCCCTCCGGAGCCTTGCGGCTCGGCGCGGAACGACTCGGGCGGGTCACTTCGGTGTCGGGACCCGACGCCTCCGTCGGCTTCGAAGAAGGTCCCTTCTTGCGGGGGCGCTGCGCCCCGGTTCCCGACGCGGACCCACCGGTCTTCGCGCCACCGGACTTCTTCGCCTGGCCGGACTTCTTCCCGTTCGACCCCGGAGCCGATCGATCCGACGGCTTCTTCTTCCCACCGGTCGACGGCTTGGCCGCCCCGGACTTCTTCTTCCCCGAGGACCTGGCGGAGCCCGACCCGTTCCCGGACGGGCGGGCCTTTCCGCCGCCGCCGGATCGCTCCGACGACGCACCGCGGCCTTTCGAGCCGGCCGACGGTTTGCCGGATCCGCCGCCCGTTCCGTTCTCGAACGACCTGGCTCGCTGTTCGCTCGCCTCGTGCCCGACCCGGGGCATCGACTCCTTGAAACGCTTCCAGCCACTCTCCTCGACGACCGCGCCACCCTCGGTCGCCGTTGCCGGAATCGCGATCGCGTTGGGCCCGGTGTAGAAGGTCCGCGTCACCATCGCCTGCTGACCGATCCGGAACAACGACGACACGAGGAAGTAGATGACGACCGCGGAGGGGATGATGATGTAGATGAAGCCCATCGCCACCGGCATGACCTTCATCATCATCTGCTGGGTCGGGTTCTGGTCCTGCTTGTTCGGCTGCCGACGCTGGATCTGCTGTTGCTGCAGATACGTCAGTGCCATGACCACCAGCACCATGGCGAGATAGGGGAGCGCGCCGACGATGCCGTTGCTGATCACGTTCCAGGCACTCTGGGACAGATCCAGGCCGAACGACGACATGACCCGGGTGTGGGTGAGACTCTGGTAGAGGTCCGAGGTGTCCTTCAGGTACGACGGATCGAAGAACCCGGCGTTCGCGTAGGTTCCGATGTCCGTACAGGTGTTCGCCGCCTTGTCGATCGTGCACGCGACCGAATGACCCAGGTCCGCACCGAACGGGCCCCGCTTGGTCAGGCCGAGCAACACCCAGTACAGGATGAAGAACACCGGCATCTGCAACAGCATCGGCAGACAGCCGCCCAGGGGCGAGATCTTGTTCTCCTGGTAGAACTTCATCATCTCTTCGTTGAGCTTCTGCCGGTCGTCCTTGTACTGGGCCTGCAGGCGCTTCATCTCGGGCTGCAACGCCTGCATGGCCAGCATCGACCGGGTGCTCTTGAAGGTCAACGGTGCCAGGACCACCATGATGATGACCGTGAACAGGATGATCGACCCGCCGTAGGACGGCCAGATCGAGTACAGGAATTCGAGCAGGCGAGCGAGGATTCCGAACATCTACACAACTTTCCGTTCATGGGCGCCGGTGGTGCGGTGCACGTCCGGTTCTGGTACGGGATCCCAGCCGTGCCCACCCCAGGGATGACAGCGCAGGAGCCGTCGGATCGCCAACCAGGAACCGCGGGTGGCACCGTGCACTTCGAGCGCCTCGAGCGCGTAGGTCGAACAGCTCGGTTCGTACCGGCACGGCGAAGGCCGTCCGGCCCGCGCCTTCTGGTAGGCGCGGACGGGTGCCTGGATGACCCGGACCGTGCGGCCCGTTTCAGGCGACCTCATCGACACGCTCCGTAGTTCGCCACTTCATCGAGTAGTTTCCTGGTGGTGGCCATCAGATCCTCGTACGGCATCGTGGCGGCGTCCGAGGACGCACTGACCAGGTAGGTCCCGGGCGGGATCACCTGATCGTCGGCCATGTCGATCTCGGCGAACACCGAGCGTAGGCGCCGGCGGATCCGGTTGCGGACCACGGCATTTCCCACGCGCCGCGACAACGCGTACGCGATGCGGACCCGGTCGGGGGGATCGTCGAGATGGGAGATCCGGAGTGCTCCCCGCCGGTGGCGCCGACCACGGTGTCGGAGCGCGGTGAAGGACCCACGGTCGGTGACCCGTTCGATCAGCGCCCCGCCGCCGTTCAGGCGGACAGCCGAGCGCGACCACGACGACGACGACGCCGAACGACGGCACGGCCACCGGAGGTCGACATGCGCCGACGGAAACCGTGGCGTCGGGCTCTTTTGCGGACACTTGGTTGATACGTACGTTTCACGATGACTCCGGCACCAGTTTGCGGGCGATCCCGCCGCCACCCGGAGGCGGCACCGACGAGGAACCCGGGGGCACCTCCGCGTGGACCCACGCAGCTGTGCCAGGACCGCGCCACGTTACGGGGTGGGACCGGTCGCGAGCAACCGCACACACCCGGGACCATCCTAGGGACGACATGTGGTCCCGCGGTGGATGCTAAGTTCGCGACTCGCTGCGGGGACGGATCGAGAACCCGGTGCACGCGATGGCGGTCGATCCGCGGATCGGAGCCGCCGACATCGCATCAGCTCCGCATCGACCCAGACCCACGTTTTCCACACCTGTGGATTCGGCTGTGGGCAAGAGAACCAGGAAGAGGTGAAAACCGCAGGTGGTAGACCCCCGGGACGTGTGGACGACCTGCTGTGACCTGCTCCGCCCGCAGGTGTCCGACGCGGTGTGGCGGTCCACGTTCCACGACGCCCGCGCCGTCGCGTTGGACGGGACGCACCTGACCCTGTCGGTACCCAACCCGCTCAGCCGGGACCGGATCGTCGGCACGTACGAGTCGATCGTGCTGGAGTGCCTGGCCGACGCGGCGGGGGAACCCATCTCGCTCGAGGTCCGGGTCACCGGCGTCGACGCCGACGAGGACCACATCGTCGACCCGTTGTCGCGCCCGGCACCGGTCGAGCCGGTCGACCAGCCCGACCCGGCCACGATCGGGGACGACGACCTGGTCGATCCGGCCACCGCCGACCCCGACCGCTACACGTTCTCCACCTTCGTGGCCGGGCCCTCCAACCGTTTCGCGCACGCCGCCGCCCTGGCCGTCGCCGAGAAACCCGGCCAGAACTACAACCCGTTGTTCATCTACGGCGACGCCGGACTGGGCAAGACCCACCTGTTGCAGGCGATCACCCACTACATCCGCGAGAACTACCCGGACTACGTGGTCCGCTACGTGTCCTCGGAGACGTTCCTGTCCGAGTTCGTCGACTCGGTGCGTGCCGGTGAGGCCGAACAGTTCAAGCGACGCTACCGCGACGTCAACGTGCTGTTGGTCGACGACATCCAGTTCATCGAAGGGCGCGAAGAGACCCAGGTCGAGTTCTTCCACACCTTCAACACCCTGCACCAGGCGAACCGTCAGATCGTGCTGTCGTCGGACCGTCCACCCGATGCGATCTCCAAGATCGAGAACCGCCTGCGGAGCCGGTTCAAGATGGGTCTGATCACCGACATCCAACGCCCCGACCTGGAGACCCGGCTCGCCATCCTGCGCAAGAAGGCGGAGGGGTCACCGGTGGAGATCCCCGACGAGGTCCTCGAGTTCATCGGGGCGAACATCGCCGACAACATCCGTGAACTCGAAGGGGCCCTCACCCGGGTCACGGCGTACGCCAGCCTGGTCCACGAACCGCTCACGATCGAGCTGACCGAGCAGGTGCTCGCCACCGAACTCGGCGAGCGGGTGGCCCGCCCCCTGACCCCCGAGGTCGTCCTGGAAGCGACTTCGGCCATGTTCGGGTTCAGTGTCGAGGAACTCCAGAGCCGTTCACGCCAACGCCCTCTCGTCCAGGCCCGCCAGATCGCGATGTACGTCCTGCGCGAGACGACCGACCTGTCGTTCCCGGCGATCGCGAAGGCCTTCGGTGGGCGCGACCACACCACCGTCATGCACGCCGTGGACAAGATCGGCAACCTCATGGCCGAACGCCGCCAGGTGTTCGACCAGGTGTCCGAGTTGATGAACACCGTCCGGGGCGGGCGATGAACCCCACCGACCGTCAACCCGCACCGACGCCGTCGGCGACCGACGTCGCTGTGGAAACCCGTTGTCATTTCCCAGCTCGGCGCCCCGTCGCATTGTGCACCCGGGGGTGGACCACCCCGTGGACGACACGGCGTCGTCCACCGCGGTCCACCAACACCCGGCCCGGGCTGTGGAACACTGTGGACACGACTGGGACGACGAAACCATCGACGTGCTGGGCCGACGTGGGTTCATCCACAGTCCACAGGCCCTACCACCACAACAACAGTCTCATGACAAGAATCCGGAAAGAGGAAGTGGGGACAACGTGAAGTTCCGCTGCGAACGAGACGTACTCGCTGAAGCGCTGTCCGCTGCCGGACGTGCCGCGGTCAGCCGGGGTGGTGCACTGCCGGTGCTGTCCGGGGTGCGCCTGGCGCTGTCGGGGTCACGCCTGGAGGTGACCGGAACCGACGTGCAGCTCTGGATCAGCGTCGGCATCGACGTGGACGGATCCACCGACGGCGTGTGTGTGGTGCCGGCGAAGATCGCCCAGGAGGTCGTCCGGTCGTTGCAGTCCGGCGCGGTGACCTGTGCCGTCGGCGACGGCGAGATGGAGATCACCTCGGGACGGTTCCGTTCCGAGATCCGCACCCTGCCCCACGACGAGTTCCCGACCCTGCCCGAACTCGACGAGGCGTCGGTGACCCTCGACGCCGGTGCACTGGCCGACGCCCTGCACCAGGTCGTACCCGCGGCGTCGGGTGACGACGCGCGCCCGATCCTGACCGGGGTGCTGTTCGCCGCCGAGGGCGACAGCCTGCGTCTGGTCGCAACCGACTCGTACCGCTTGGCGGTGCGCGATGTCGCCGGTGCCGGTGTGTTGGGCGAGTCCCAGCAGGTGCTCGTCCCCTCCCGGGCGTTGCGCGAAGTCGAGCGGTTGTTGGGTCCGTCCGCGACGTTGACGTTGCGCCTGACGGAACGGGATGCGTCCTTCGAGGTCGTGGGGGAGTCCACCACCACCTCGCTCACCACCCGGCTGATCGAAGGCGACTTCCCCAACTACCGCCAGCTCATCCCCTCGGAGTACCCGAACGAACTCACCGTTTCCCGTGAGGCGTTGGGCGAGGCCGTGCGAAGGGTCAAGCTCATGGCACGTGAGGGCACACCGGTGCGGTTGTCGATGTCCGCGGGCGGGCTGGAACTGGTGGCGGTCACCCAGGACGTCGGCCAGGCCTCCGAGGCGGTCGACGCCGCCTACACCGGTTCGGAACTGACGGTGGCGTTCAACCCGGACTACCTGTTGGACGGGATCGAAATCGCCACCGGCGACGAGGTCACCCTGTCGACGTTGGATGCGTTGAAGCCCGCGGTGTTGCGGTCGACGGACTCGTCGGCGTTCCTGTACCTGTTGATGCCGGTGCGGGTCTCCTGATCGGTCCGGTCGTGACGAACACGCCGACCGGACCGGGGACGCACTGATCGACCCGTGCTCCTGCACACCCTCGAACTGGCCGACTTCCGCAACTACGCCGCCCTGCACCTGGAGCTGTCGCCCGGGGTGACCGTGCTGATCGGTGCGAACGGTCAGGGCAAGACCAACCTGCTGGAGTCGATCGGCTACCTGGCGACGTTGTCGTCGTTCCGGGGCGCGAACGACGCGGCGATGGTCCGCGACGGGGCCGACGCGGCGATCATCCGGGCCGAGGGGACCCGCGACCGGCGCCGGCTGCTCATCGAGGCCGAACTGCGGCGCGAGGGCCGGAACCGCACGATGGTGAACCGCCAACGTCTGCAACGGGCCCGGGACCTGCTCGGCGCGTTGCGGATCACCGTGTTCGCCCCGGACGACCTGGACCTGGTCAAGGGCTCGCCGGGGGGACGGCGCCGCTACCTGGACGACCTCGCGGTGGCATTGGACCCCGCGGTCGACGCGCGGCGCGGCGAGGTCGACCGGATCCTGCGCCAACGCAACGCCTTGTTGAAACAGGCCCGCGGGCGCCTGACCGACGACATCGTCGCGACCCTCGAGGTGTGGGACACCAAACTGGCGACCACGGGAACCGCGCTGGGGCGGTTGCGGGCCGAGTTGGTGACCCGACTCGAACCGCAGTTGGCCGACGCGTACGCGTCACTGGCGGGCCCGGGGCGCCGGGCGTCGCTGCGGTACACACCCGACTGGTTGGAACACGGTCTGGCCGACGCGTTGCTCGCCGCCCGTGACGACGACGTGCGCCGCGGTGTGACCACCGTGGGACCCCACCGGGACGAGATCGTGCTGACCCTGGGGGGGGACCCGGCCCGCACCCACGGTTCCCAGGGCGAACAACGATCCCTCGCGCTCGCGATGCGCCTGGCCGCACACCGGTCGGTCACCGACGCGACCGGCTCCCCGCCGGTGCTGTTGCTGGACGACGTGTTCTCCGAACTCGACGCTTCCCGTCGGTCGGGGCTGTTGGCGAACCTGCCGACGGGTCAGACGTTGATCACCTCGGCGGCCGACGTGCCCGAGGACACCCGCCCGGACCTGGTGGTCCGCGTCGCCGACGGGGTCCTCCACCGAGCAGGTGAATGACAATCATGTCATTTCGATGCCGCGACGGGAACGAAAAGGTTTTCGGCTTTTCGCGAACCGTTCGTGGTAATGTCCCGACGTTCCCATAACCACAAACCTGTGCCGGGGGAGTCACTCGTGCCCGAGGACATGATGGACAACAGCGACAACAACCAGACCACGTCAGGCGTCGACCGCCGCACCGCACTCAAGGCGTTGGGTGCAGGCGCCGCCGGCGCCGCGTTCGCGTCGCCGCTGGTGTACTCGAGCTTCGCCGCACCGGCCTTCGCGGCCGGGACCGGTCTGCTCGAACATGCCGGTTACACGGACAACGTGCTCCAGGCGAGCGTGCCGATCGGCCGTGCCGTCGCCTTCACCCTCGTCGGTGGTGGCGGAGGCGGGGGCCAGGGTTCCGGCAGTGGCACCGGTGGATCCGGTGGCACGGGTGGCAACGGGACGAAACTTTCGGGCACGATCCCGGCGCAGGGTGGCCCCTACGAGCTGTACGTCGCGATCGGCGGCGGAGGCCTCGGCGGCTGGGGATCGGGTAAGACCGGCGGTGCGTCGCTGTACGGCGCCGGCGCCAAGGGTGGCGACCGCGGTTCCGGCTCCGGCGGTGACGGTGGCGGCGGTGGCGGTGCCTCGGCGATCTCGAACACCTCGAACTTCGCGAACGGCAGCAGCGTGCTCGTCGTCGCTCCCGGTGGTGGCGGCGCCGGTGGCGCCGGGAACGGGACCAGCAGTTCCAACGGTGGTGCGCCCGGAAGCAGCCTGTCCGGCAGCGTCTCGGGTGCCAGAGCGGGAAATGCCGGCGCCAACGGTGGCGGTTCGAGCCCCGGGCGCGGCGGCAACCCGGGGGGCACGACCACTCCCGGCGGAACCGCTGACGGTGGCGGCAACGGTGCCCCCGGAGTCGCCGGTTCCGGCCACAACGGTGGGGCCGGCGGGAACGGTGGTTCCAGCACCTACGGCTCGAACTCCGGTGGTGGTGGCGCCGGTGGCGGCGGCTACTACGGCGCCAGCGGCGCTGAAGGCGGCGACGGCCAGATCACCTCGTCCGGTGGTGGGGGCGGCGGGTCGGGGTCGGCGTTCGCGTCCAGCAACGCCACTGCGAGCAGCGACAACACCTACGGCGTGGGCGGTGCGCTCGGTGTCGCGAATGGTTCCGGCGCGGCCCGCGACGGCAAGGACGGCGGCGACGGCTACGTGAAATTGACGTTGGCCTGAGTCCACCCGGCCGCGCGCATGGCCGGAAACAGCAGTGATGATCCGTGACGAGGTCGGGCCCGAGGGTCCGACCTCGTTCGCGCGGCGAACAGCTCAGAACCAGCCGCAGAACGCGGTGCGGTTGGCACGGACCGAGCCCTCGGCCACCGTGTAGTCGAAGCACAGGTCGTATCGCAGGTGGTCGAGGTGGTGCTGGTGTTCGCGTACCCACGAGCGGAGCTGCACCGGGTACGAGAACTCGTCGAGGAACGCGATCAGATCGTCGACGTGGGTCCGGCTCAGGTACACCCCGTCGGAGAACGTCTTGAACGACACCCAGCAGCGTTCGCACGCACGGGTGGCGTCGATCCGTGCCAGCCAGAGGTCACGGATCTTCCCCGCGGCGCCGGTGGCGACGCTGCGGGACGAACCGAGCCGGGCGCCGAGCAGGTTCCGTTGGTAGGTGACGTCGAAGCCCTGGGAGATGCTCTTGAACCGTTCGAGGTTCCCGTCGAGTTCGTAATTGGTGACGAAGTCGACCGAACCGGGGACGTTGTACGAGGCGTCGATGCTCGTCGGCGCACCGATGTGTCCGTCCTCGTCGACATCGAACTCGAACGACACGAGGGTGGGGTCGCCCGCGAAACGCCGCGGAGCCGACCAACCGACGAGGTCTTCGAAGACGGCGATGGTGTCGGTGAGCAGGCCGACCAGTCCGTCGGGGTGGCGCGCGCCCGCGTCGGCGAACAGGTAGAACTCGAAGCGCAGGTGACCCGAGACGTGTTTGCACGCCCAGATCACCCGATCCGGACCGACGGTCGATCGGATGGTGTCGATCAGACGGTTCAACGACTCGTGTGCCGGAGTGTCCTCGGCGAAGACGTGCCGGAGCAGGTCGACGCTGCCCGGCCGGCCAGCCGGGTCGGCTCCCAACGGGTAGGCCGCACCGACCAGGTCGTAGCCGATCCCGTGTGGGGCGGCCCACGCTTCACGGCCGTCATCGGGACTCGAAGCCGGCTCGAGAAACCCTCGCTGCCGGAGTGCCAGGACCGTGCTGGTCACCTCGTCCAGCCGCTCGGTGGCGTTGCCCGGCATTTCACCGACACCGGCGAGTTCTGCAATCGAATGCGACCCGTCCGCGGTGTCCCACAATCGCGCTGCGCGGCCCTGCAGCTCGACCGACGGTGGTAGGTCGCTGACCTCGAGCCGTCGGTTCGCGCCCGATGAGACATCCACGACCCCGCCGATACGGGCGGGGTGGTCGGTGTCGACGGGATCGCGTGCCCCCGGCCCCGTGCCCCGCTGGGGTGCCAACAGGCGCGCGGTGAGGCGCCCGGCAGGTGCCCAACCGACCCGGACCAGGCCGTCTCGACCGGGAGATCCCAGTCGAGGGTCGGCTTCGGAGGTGCCCGGATCGGTACTCATCGTGCCTGCTCGCCCTCCGGCGCCGGGAACATGCCGGTCGTGCAGAGGCGCGTGCTCGGGGTCGGTGCGATCGGCCGTATCGATGATGATGGTGGTCGCACCGATGGTCGACACCGCTCCTGAGCCACCCCGCCCGCCCATCCCGCCCCCGGTGCCACCGGCGCCACCCGATCCCGGAGTGGCTCCTCCGCCGCCGCCTCCGCCACCCCCACCGGCGATCCGACGGCGGCTCGTCCCATTGCCGCCGGCGGCCATTGTCGCGTCGCCGCGGCTCGAACCGCCGGGCGGATCCATTCCGGGATGGTCCGCTGTTCCGTCGGGATGACCGCCGGCCCCGGGGGAGCCGGCCCGGGCATCGGGTTCGCCGGGATCCTCGCCACCTCCGCCCCCGCCTCCGCCGCCCGGGGCGACGATGCGGATCGAGCCGTCGGTGGCCACGAACGCGCTCGCGGCACCACCTCCGCCGCCACCTCCGGCTGACCAGTTGGATCCCCACCCGCCCGCGCCACCGGACGCGTACCCCGTACCTCCCTCACCGCCGAGCGCGGGTCCTCCACCCCGGACATCGGTGGACGCCTTTCCGCCCCCGCCGCAGTGGGCCACGAAGGTCCGTTCCTCCGCCGCGGCGGGGAGCACGCCGACCACCCGGGATCCGGGGCTGCCACGCTCGCCACCCCAGTGTCCGCCCGCTCCGCCGCCTCCGATCAGCTCGAACTCGACCACCATGCCGGCGGGAACCACGATTGTCTCCGATGTCGCCACCCGCAGCGTGACGGCATCCGCTGAAGCCGCGCTGTCCCGTGATTTCTCTTTCACGAATCCGGGTCCTCGTCGGCTTCGGAATCAGCGCCAAGTGGTCCACGCTCGGTCACCGGGTCGAATCTAGTGGGCCTCTCCCGATGGCGAGCGGGGTTACACCGGGGAGGAGGGGTTTGAACGGCTCGTCGAGCTCCGATGGATCTCCGCCGATCTCCGAGCCAGCTGGCCCGGTGCGGACCAGGTGAGACGCACACGGCCGTCCCGCCCCGGTGATCCGAGGCGTGGGTCGCGACTCGAGGAACCCTTCACGCCGGTTCGCCGTTCGTCCGCGGCACCACCTGATCCACCCTGGCCGGCAATCGGTTCGCCGTCGAGCCGTGTCCGGTTGTGATCCGCCAGGCCGGTGATAGGGAAAACGACACCCGCCTCGAAGAACGAGCCCGACCCTCCGGACCCTCCCGCACCACCGCCGGCGCCGCCCCGGCCGCCCCCTCCACCGCGACGGCCGCCACCCCCGCCGCCGCCGCCACCCCCGGCAACTCGTCGCCGACTCACGCCGTGATCCCCGTCCCCACCACGTCCCTCGCCGATGACCTCCGACGCAGCACGGGATGTCGGGCCCTCGGCGCCGCCGTCGCCGTCGACACCACACATCGCATCGACGTCGATGCCTTCGGTCGGCTGTTGCCCTCCGCCTCCGCCTCCGCCGCCACCGGGTGCGATGACGTGTACGGAAGAATCCGCCGCGCGAATGGCGCTGGCACCCCCTCCGCCTCCGCCTCCACCGGAACTCCAGTTCGACCCCCATCCGCCGTTTCCACCGTCCTCGTGGCCCCGGCCTCCGCTGCCGCCGAGTGACGGACCGCCCCCGGTCGTGTCGTCGTCGACCTGCCCACCTTGGCCGCAGTGCACATGGATGACCCAACTGTCCGGTCGAGCGGGTACGGAACCCGTGATCCGGATTCCGGGCGCGCCGTCCGATCCACCCCAGTGTCCGCCTCCGCCACCGCCGCCGATCACTTCGAAGGTGAGCAGGTGACCGGCCGGGATCGTGACCGTGGCCGGCCCGGGCGCATCCCTGACGAAGCTGTCAGCGTCGGATGTGTGGGCGCGATGCTCCGACGGATCCACGGGATCGCGAGGTCGATCGTCGCCTCGCCCCACCGCGCCGCCGATCGTGGGAGGCGATGTGCGTCCATCGGGACGCTCAGGGGGGCGACACGACGTTCGGTCCGGTGGCATCAGAAGTAGCCGTAGAAGCCGCTCTTGTGGACGACGACCTCTCCGTCCTCGACGCGGAAGTCGAAACTGCATTCGAAGCGGAGATGGTCGAGTCGATCCACATGTGCGTCCACGAAGTCGCGAATCCGGTCCGGATAACCCCGGTCCGCCAGGAAGTGTGCGAGATCGACCGGATGGACGCGCCGCAGGTAGATCCCGTCAGCAGATGGCTTACGCGCACACCACGTGCCCGCACATGCCCGGAGTTCGTGGATACGGGCGAGCCAGTACCCGGCACCGCCGGTCGGGTCGGATCCGCTCGTGAAGCGTGACTGTGCGAACCATTTGGCCAACCCTGCTTCGTCGTCGGGGAGTTCGTGGGACTGGTAGGTGTTGCGCAGTTCGTGGCTGCCGTCGCCGAGCCGGTAACTCACCCAGACTTCCGACGTCGGATCCGACCTCTGGTAGGTGTCGATCGTGGTGGGACCGTGAACGCGGGAACGACCGTCGATCTCGAATTCGAAGGAGACCATGCCCGCACTCGGCGGCAGATCCCTCGGTGCATTCCACTCGGCGACCTGCTCGAACCCACGGACGACGTCCTCGAAGTACGGCTGGAGCTGATCCGTGGGCGGGTGGGAGTGGGTACAGAAATAGAGCTCGTAGGACAGTTCGCCGCCCTCGAGTTTGACGCCCCAGACGCTCCGGTTCGGGCCCAGCGTCGAACGGAGTGACGTGACGATCCGTGACCATGCGTCCCCGTCGGGCGTGCCGCGCTCGGCAACGGCGGACAGGAGGTCCAGGCTCGTCGGTCGCCCGACGGGATCGGCAGCCATCGGATGGGGCTTCATGATGAAATCGAACGTCAGCCCCGATGTGTCGACAGGCGCCCGTGGAGCGGCAGTGATCGGTGTGCGTATGACCAGACCCCGTCCCTCGAGTTCGTCGATGAACGCGACGAGATGGTCGAAGCTCTCCTCTTCGTCGAGTTGCATCGAACGAACGAGGCCGTTCGCGATCGATCCGAGGTCGGTACGACCATCCAATCGTTTCCAGATCGTGGCTCCGAGTCGGTCGATCCGTGCCACGGCCCGGCCGGAACCGTCCGTGAGCACGGCTCGTTCGTCCGTCTCACCCAAGTGGATCTCGTCGGCCCGTAGCGGGTGCTCGACCGCC
>CAZVFF010000004.1:0-31041 GCA_964626395.1 uncultured Iamiaceae bacterium
CTCCCGGGAGCGGATGCTACCAAGTGGGTCGTGAGCGCGCCGTGGAACGTGAATCGCTCGATGGGAACCCGGACTCGCGTCCGGCGCCGCGAGCATCGACGCAACCGGGATCGGCGGCGATCTCGCCGGATGTCGTCACCCCGGTCGACCCTGTGTGAAGGCTTCGACACCGGTGGAGGCCACGTTCACGTCGCGCAATGTGGTGCACTGCTCTGTTTTCGCTTCTCCAACCCGACCCCACGACGAAAAACGCCCGGGACCGGCGACACACGGAGGTGCCGCCGGTCCCGGACGGTCCGATGGGGTGTGTCAGGCCGTCACATCGCGACGCCGATCGATTCGTACACGGCGATCGCCTGGGTGACCGCGTCCGGCGTGATGGTGACCGTCGTGCACCCGCTCGACGGGTCGATCGGGGCACCGTGTTCGGCGCTGTCACCGAAGCAGACGTCGTAGTTCCCGGGGTGCAGTCGGATGTCCATGCCCCAGTTGCCCCGGGCGACCCGGAAGGTGTTCCCCTGCTCGTACACCGAGACGCTCACGTCCACACCCGGCTCGTTCCGGACGTCGAGGAACCCGAGTGCCGTGAACTCACCCCGGACCTCGGCGGTCCCACCCTCGTCCACCACGACCGTCTCACATGCCGGGGCGACGAACCCGTCGACGCTGCCGAAGCACACCGTGTGGGCACCCGGTGCGATCTGCACCCAGTCGATCCCCCAGGTGTCGGCCACGACCCCGTCGATCGAGATCTCCGACGGAACCGCCGGTGAGGTCTCCACACGCAGGTTCCCGAAACCGTCCGGACCCGGCGCACCCGGGTCCGCGGTGAACACGCCGTTGAAGGTCGTGGTTCCACCCGCGGCGACCTCGACCACCGAGCAGCCCGGCGAGAACCAGTCGGCCACATCACCGAAGCAGACCACATGGTCGCCCGGCGAGACGGGCACGCCGTGGACACCCCAGTTGTTCGCCGGCGACCCGTCGATGGTGATCTGCGAATTCACGGCCGGTTCGGTCGTCACCCGGAGCATGCTCTTCGCCTCGAACGCACCGGTGTAGGTGACGGTCTCGCCTTCGGCGACATCCACCATCACACAACCCGGGTCGGTGAATCCCTCCACGTCACCGAAACAGACCACGTGCTCACCGGGGGTGACGTCCAGGTCGTGCACGCCCCAGGTGTCGACGATCAGGCCGTCCACGGTGATCTGCGACGCCACCGGTGGGGAGGTCAACACATTCAGCTTCGTGATGGGTTCGGTGGTCACCGGGGGTTCGGCGGCGAACTCGAAGGTCAGGTTCGCTTCGGCCGATGCCCCGGACAACATGTCGTTGATCGTGTCGGTCAGGTCCCCACAGGCTCCGTCGTCGACCGGATCGACGGTGACCGGGTCGCTGAGTACGTCGGCGACACCGGTATCGAAGTCGTAGTCACCGGTGTAGTGCAGTTCGAGTGGCCCGAACGTGCAGTTGTCGGTCAGGTCGATCACGAACGCACCGCCGAGCGCGCTCACCTCGGTCAACTTGATCGTCTGGATGTCCGAGAACGACACCTCGCCTCCGGGACCGATCGTCCCATCGAAGATCGGGCCTTCACCGATGAACTCGTAGTACAGATCGGCGGTGCCGATTCCCAGGCCCGGGTCGACCTCGGCGATGCCTGCGGTGATCGTCACCGTGCCGTCCAGGTCGCCGGAGACGTTGTCGTAGGAACCGACGAACGTGGACCCGTCGCTCATCGGCAGATCCACCGACTCACCTTCGGCCGGGTGCAGGATCAGTCCTCCGCCCAGGATCGCATCGATCGGGAACGTTTCCGCGCCCGCCGGCATCGCCGCGACCAGCGACGTCGCCGCAACCGCCAGGGACGCGCCCAACGCTCCCAGTTTCCGTAGTGGTTTCATTTTTCCCCTGTCCGCATTGCCGGGTGGTCCCGGACCGCCTTCACCGGTGGACCATAATCATGAACGTCGGGTGGCACAAGGATGGTCGGCGGCCGCCCGGATCCGGTCGTCCGTGTGACATGCGGCATGGCCTTTCAGGGGTTTCCGACCTACGATGGCGTTCGACGAGGGGACCGGAACCGTTCCGGTCGAAGGATGTGGAGGAGCCATGGGCGGCGAACCAATCGGCGAAGGCGGCGGTACCGATCGCCGGAAGTTCCTGATCGGAGGCATGGCGGTGACCGGTGCAGCGTGGGCGGCGCCGGCGATCCTGGGTGGTTTCCCGGTCGCCCACGCGGCGGGCACGGCGTTCTTCTCCAGGGATGTCGCCGGCGTCTACACCGCCGGTGTGTTCCCGACCGGCCGCGATGTCAGGTTCGTGCTCAGCGGTGGCGGTGGCGGCGGCGGCGCATCGACCGACACGAACGGCGGTGCCGGCGGTGCCGGCACCCTGATCGAAGGGGTCCTGCCGGCGACCGGCAACAGCGGCACGATGATCACCGGCGAGATCGGTGCCGGTGGTGGTGGCGGCAGCACGGGGCTGCCCGGTGGCGGTGGTGCCGGTGGGGACGGTTCCTCGGTCAACGGCGGTGGCCGAGGTGGCAAAGGTGGCGACAACACCGATTCCGGCGGCGGCGGTGGCGGCGCCTCGACCATCGCGATGGACGGGACGATCGTCGCGACCGCCGGAGCGGGTGGCGGCGGTGGCGGCGGAATCGTCGGGTCCTACGGCGGCCAGGGCGGCACACTCGGTGGGAACGGTCAGGCCGGAAACGGAAACACCGGCGTCTTCGGTGGGTCGGCCGGCGGGGCCGGAGGGAACCAACCGACCGGTTCGGGTGGCGCCGGTGGCGCATCGACCCTCTACGGCGGTGGCGGCGGCGGCGGTGGCGCGTACGGTGGCGCCGGCGCGGCCGGATCAGGGGCGTTCGGTGCGGGCGGTGGCGGTGGTGGTTCCAGTTGGGCGACGGTGTCGATCAGCCAAACCGCCGGTGCAGCCGGCGGCACGAAGGGCGCAAACCCCGGGGGTCGCGGCGAGGACGGTTGGATCGTCCTGACCCTCGACTGAACGGTCGGCCCGGTCGAGCCGCCACCGGGCACGGTTCGGGACCCGACTGGGGGCGGCGAGATCGTCCACAACTAGCCTGTGACGCCGTGATTCCCGCCCGTTTCCAACCCATCCTGGATGAGGTCACCCCGTTGGGTGAACGTTTCGCGGCCCGGGACCGCACCCTGTATCTGGTCGGTGGGGCCGTGCGCGATCTGCTCAGCGGCCGGGAACCGACCGAGCTGACCGACCTGGATTTCACGACCGACGCGACGCCGGATGAGACCAAGGAGATCCTGGACGGTGTCGCCACCGCCCTGTGGACCCAGGGGGAACGGTTCGGCACCATCGGCGCGAAGGTGGCGGGCCGGCCGTTGGAGATCACCACGCACCGGGGTGAGGCGTACGACCCCGACTCCCGCAAACCCCGGGTCGAGTTCTCCACCGACATCGTCGACGACCTCGCCCGGCGGGACTTCACGGTCAACGCGATGGCGATCCGACTGCCCGAACCCGAACTCATCGACCCCTACGACGGCATCGGCGATCTGCACGCGAAACGTCTCCGCACCCCGCTGTCGCCCGAGGAGTCGTTCTCCGACGACCCGTTGCGGATGATGCGTGCCGCCCGGTTCCTGGCCGGCTACGGGCTCGTCCCCGACGACGCGCTCGTGCAGGCCGCCCGCGACATGGCCGAACGTCTCGACGTGGTGTCGGCCGAACGCATCCGCGACGAACTCGACAAACTGCTCGTCGTCGACGACCCCTCGGCCGGGTTGTGGTTCCTGGTCGACACCGGACTCGCCGACCGGTTCCTGCCCGAGTTGGCCGGGATGCGTCTGGAACAGGACCCGATCCACCACCACAAGGACGTGCTCGCGCACACCATCGCCGTGGTCGCCAACACCAGCCCGCGACGGTTGCTGCGTCTGGCGGCGCTGCTGCACGACATCGGCAAACCCGCGACCCGGGCGTTCACCGAAAACGGGGTGAGCTTCCACCACCACGAAGTCGTCGGGGCCCGGATGGCCAAGGCCCGGATGAAGGCGTTGCGCTATTCGAGCGACGACACGGCGAAGGTCCGCAAGCTGGTGTTCCTGCATCTCCGGTTCCACGGTTACGGAACCGGATGGACCGATTCCGCGGTGCGACGGTTCGTGCGCGACGCCGGGGACGAACTCGACGACCTGATCGAGTTGACCCGCTGCGACGTGACCACCCGCAACAAACGCAAAGCCGAACGGCTCGCCCGGCAGATGGACGAACTCGAGGAACGGATCGCCGAGCTGGCCGCGGCCGAGGAACTCGCCGCGATCCGTCCCGACCTGGACGGCGACGAGATCATGGCGCACCTGGGGATCGGCCCGGGGCGCGACGTCGGTGAGGCGTTGGCGATGCTGCTCGAGATCCGGTTGGACGAAGGTCCCCTGGACCGGGACGAGGCCTACGCCCGACTGGACGCCTGGTGGGCCGATCGCAGCGGTCGCTGATCCGGGTCCATCCGACGGCCGTCGACTCGAACCCGGGACGTGGTCACAGTCCCTGTTTGCGGGCGCGGAGGATCATCGTGGGCGGGACGAAACGCAGCACATCGGCCCATGCCGAAGCCGGCGGCAGATCCGGGGACGCGGCCGGTTCGGCCATCACGTCGACCAGGTAGTTGTTGCGGGTGAACAACGTGAACAGGTCGGCGACGGTCACCGGCGCGTCGAACCAGGACCGGCGGATGTGCAACGGGTCGTCGGCGCCGGGTTCCAACAGCGCGAACGCCGGGTGCGGCAACGAGACGATCAACGGAGCCTGCTGTTTGAGCACCCGGTGCACCTGGCGGGTCAGGCGCGCCACGTCGTCGAACGCGGCGAAGGCGTGGACCGACAGGGCCAGGTCGATCCCCTCCGCGCGCAGGAACGCCAGGTCCGCCAACGCGCCGTGGTGGAACTCGACCTTGACCTCCGCGGCATCCGCGGCCCGCTTGGCGTGGCCGAGTTGTTCCGCGTCGGGATCCACCGCGATGACCCGCGCGCCACGGGCGGCCATGCGGACCGCGTTGTGGCCGGCACCGCAACCCAACTCGAGTACGCGCCTGCCTTCCAGGTCGCCGAGCAGCCGCAACGACGACTCGCCGGGGATCGCCGCACCGAACACGATGTCGTCGGCGAGGTCCGCCTCGTCGGGGTGCGACAACGAGAACGGTTGCCAGTCGGGAGCGGGCAGCACGGGTCGGGTTCGGGCCATCACCCGAGTCTGGTCGCGCGCGGGCGTCGTCGGGGGGATGGGTCGAACCGGGCCCGGGACGAACCTGCACCTCCGCCGTCGGGCATCGTCGTCGGCCACCCCGCGGCACGACCGGGGGTGCTCGCGGCGGCTGCGCTGCTGGTTCCGATGCGTCCGGACACGGCCCCGACAGGGGAAAACGGCGCGATCGCACCGACGATCACTGGTAGGGTCCCGATCCGCGTTCGCCCGTGTGGCGCATCGTTTTCGACGGACTTTCATCACAGGAGCCTTCATGGGTTTCATCAAGGCATTCGCCGGATCACTCGGCGGGACGCTCGCCGATCAGTGGAAGGACTTCCTCATGCCGCCGCCGGGGCTGGCGCCCACCGCGGCGCTGTTCCCGGGGATCCCCCAGTCCCAGAACGAGGGGCGCGGGTCCAACACCAAGGCGTCGGCGAACATCATCACCAACGGCAGCCTCATCGTCGTCCCCGAGGGCTACGCCCTGATGACGTTCCAGGACGGTGAACTCACCGGGTTCATCGCGGAGCCCGGCGGCTACGAGTACACCTCGGACAACCAGAACTCGAAGTCGGTGTTCGCCGGTGACGGGATCGTCTCGTCCACGGTGAAGACCTCCTGGGAACGTTTCAAGTTCGGTGGCCAGCCCGGCGCGCAGCAGCTCGTGTTCTACGTGAACCTCAAGGAGCTGCCCAACAACCGCTTCGGAACCCAGTCGGAGATCTACTGGGACGACGCCTACCTGGGCGCCCAGGTGGGGGCGGTGACCCGTGGCAGTTACACGATGCGGATCATCGACCCGATCCTGTTCATCAAGGGGTTCGTGCCGCTCACCTACTACAGCTACGACGCGAAGGTGTTCGACTTCACCGACCTGGACAACGACGCCGCCTCCCAGCTGTTCAACGAGGTGGTCGGGTCGCTCGCCGCGGCGTTCAGCCACTACACGAACGACCCGTCGAAGGGGAACCGGATCGCCCGCATCCAGGGTGACGCGATCGGTTTCGCGCAGTCGTTGTCGGCCGCGGTGGAAGAGGGTTACCAGTGGGCCTCCGGTCGTGGCCTGGAGATCGTCAAGGTCGCGTTGCAGGCGATCGAGTACGACGAGGACACCCGCGCACTGCTCAGCGACGTGAAGAAGGCCGATGCGCTCGGCGGAGCGCGGGGCAACGCGTTCATGCAGCAGGCCGCCGCACGGGGGATCCAGGCCGCCGGGGAGAACCCGTCCGGCGGTGGCGCCGGGATGGCGTTCCTGGGCATGGGCATGCAGTCCGCCGGTGGTGCCATGGGTGGGTTGCAGCAACCCAACGTCCCGCCGCAGTATCCGCCCCCGGCGTACCCCCAGCAGGGCTACCCGCCCCAGGGTCCGCCCCCGCAGGGCTACCCGCCACAACAGGGCCAGCCGGGCCAGTACCCGCCCCAGGGTCAGGCGCCACCCCCCGAAGGTGCCGCGCAACAGGCACCACCCCCGCCTCCGGCCGACCAGGCTCCGGCCGCGCCGGCTCAGGACGCGTCGAACGGCGGCGGTGAGGACCCGGTCGCGAAACTCGCCCAGTACAAGGCGATGCTCGACCAGGGACTCATCACCCAGGAGGACTTCGATGCGGCGAAAGCCAAGGTCCTGGGGCTGTAGGCGGACGACGTGAGCGACGTCGACCAACCCACACCGACACCGGAGATCCCGTTCCCGGCCCCGGCCGCGCCCGAGGTCCACGTCATCACGCCCGACGGCCCGGCCGACGGATTGCTCAAGTGCCCGACCTGTGGCGCGACCGAGATCGCGCTGAACATCGCGTCGGGCCAACTGCGGTGCGCCTACTGCCGTGCCGAATGGCTCCCGCAGACCGCCGCGGAGGTGTACGGACTCGACGGCGACATCGGCCTGCTGAAGGGCACGGTCATCGGGGCCGGATCCACCGACATCCAGGCGTCGACCGAGCTGGTACGGACGTTCAAGTGCGGGGGTTGCGGCGCCGAGGTCGTGATCGACACCGCCGATGCGTTGCAGGCCCGGTGCCACTGGTGCCGCAACACCCTGTCGGTGAACGAGCAGATCGAGAACGGTGCCGTTCCCGATGTGGTGCTGCCGTTCCGTCTCACCAAGGAACAGGCGGTCGAGAAGATCACCGAGTTCGTTTCCAAACGCATGTACTTCGCCCACCCGAAGTTCAAGGAGGACTTCGCGCCGGAGAACGTGATGGGCGTGTACCTGCCCTACATGGTCGTCGACGTGAACGCCCACGCCCGACTGTCGGGTGAGGGCGAACACGAGACCCGCCGCTACACGGTCAAACGTGGCGACGACACCGAGACCCGTTACGACGCCGACCGGTACCGCGTGGCGCGGGACTTCACCCTGCACGTCGACGACCTGACCGTCGAGTCGTCGACCGAACGGTTGAACCAGGGACTGCACAACACCAACAACGTGATCAACTCGATCATGCCGTTCGACGTGGAGAACGCGTTGCGGTGGGATGCGAACTTCATGTCGGGGTTCACCTCGGAACGACGCGATGCGAACGTCGGGGACCTGACCCCGATGGTGACGGCCCAATCTTCGGACATCGCCCGGTTCTCGGCGAACGACACGCTCGGGTTCTACGACCGTGGCGTGCGCTGGGACGACGAACAGCTCGACATCACCGGCCAACGGTGGCTCGCCGCGTACCTGCCGGTGTGGCTGTTCAGCTACATGGAGGACAAGGGCGACGGTCGAGGGATGCTGCACTACGTGGCCGTGAACGGCCGGACCGGCGAGACGATGGGCAGTGTGCCGTTGCACCAACCCAGACTGTTGGCCGTGGCCGGGATCATCGAGGTCATCGGGATCATCCTGGCGATCATCATCTTCGTGCTGGCGGGCTGAGGCGTGCTCGCACTGATCCACGCCGTCCTGCTGGCGGCCACCGAATCCGACGAAGGTGGCCTCGGGTTCATCGGGTTGTTGTTCCTGTTGACGGGCCCCGGGTTCTACGCATACGTGTTCATCCGCTACCGCAACGCCGACAAGCGTCACCGCCACGAAACCGAGACGAAGTCCACCAAACTGAACCTCGTGGCGACCGACGAGAAGATCCGGACCCTGACCGGCTTGTCGAACTCCCGTATGTCCGGTGCGAACAACACCGCGGTGACCGGCGCCGGGGGGTTCCCGACCTCGATGGGCGAGCTCAAGGGCCTGGCAGGTCAGCTGAACCCGTTGATGCAGAAGATCCAACAGCAGGCCACGAAGGCGGCTTCGACCTCCACGGTGCCCGATTCCGACGCCTCGGGGGCCGGTGCGGCCGCGCCGACGGCGCTGCCACCGTCTGGTCCGCCGCCGGCCGCACCGCCCTCCGGCGCGCCCACCACACCTCCTCCGTCGTCCCCGCCTCCGCCGGGGCCGCCACCGGGGTCCGGTCAGGCGTTCTGAGCGGTTCGGGCCCGTTCGGGCCCGGCGGACGGTCCGAAACGTCGTCGAACCCGAGGGCTGAGGGGAAACCGGGAACACCGGGCGGACCGGCGTATGCAGGGCTTTCGGACCATGTTTCCGACGGTCACACCGATTTGTTCGCGGTTCGTTCGCGCTGGACCGGAACAATCGCCGGAGGCGTCCCGACCGGGCGTCGAGCTGTCGCGAAGGAGTTCGTTCCGGATGACCGGTCATCGGGTGAAAAGTCTCGCAGCCGCCGTGTTGTTGCTCGTCGTGGGCAGCATCGCAGGTGTGTCGGTCGCGCCACCGGCCGGCGCGGCCCTGTACAACCCGTTCCCTTCCGACGCCGACGGGTTCATCAAGGACACGTTCCGGGCCGACGAGGCGATCTTCGTCACCCTCACCAGTGACCTGAGCGGTGGTCGGGTGTGCGCGGTCTCCGCGGCGGTCACCGACCCGACCGAAGCGAACTGCCTGAACCCCGCCTGGGGTGACGCGAAGACCTACATCGGTGCCGGCACCCTGCTGGGCTACCCCTTCCAGTCGGCGGCGAATCCGGTGCCGCCGGTCGTCGACGGCGATGGCAACGTCGTCGAGGAGGGCAAGCCGAAGCGCTACCTGCGGACCGGACAGTGGCGCCTGTTGACCACCGACGTGTCCGGTGCCACCGGCGTCGACCTGTCGCCACCGTTCAGCGTGGTGTCGTGCGCACCGAACTGTGATCCGTCGACCGCGGTGGAGCAGATGGCGCCTTGGAAGTCGATGGCGTCGTCGTTGGGCCCCACCGAGAACGAGAAGAAACTCGCTGCCGGCCTCGATCTGGCGCTGCGGGCCTACAACACGGTGGAGGCGTTTCGTGGCGCGGTCGGGTTCGGGCTGTTCGCCGGGCTGGTCGCCGGGGCGTGGGCCATGGCCGACTTCGATTTCGTGGTGCCCTCCACGGCGGACCTCGCCAAGGCGATCTACCAGGAGTTCACCGCGGCGACCGCGGCGATGTACGAGGGGATCGCCGCCGACCCGCCGGACTTCGACTACGGCGTGGTGCCCGCGCCGGTGTTCACCGACCCGGACCCGACCGGTGACCAGCTGTTGGACGACTATGCCGAGACCACGATGCGCGTGGCCGCGTACGGCAAGGCGTCGCGGATCGCGAACGAGCGCTACCAGGGTGCGGTCATCGACGGCGACCACGCCGCCGCGGCCGCGCAGGCCGGCGCCGCGGCCGATTACACGTACGCGATGATCGACGAGTTGCGGTGGCTGAAGCACCTGGAAGGCCAGGTGTCGGCGCTGCCGTGGGTGAACGAACCGATGGTCACCCTGGACGACCCCGACGAGGATCCGGTGGCGTTCTGGAACGATTTCCTGAACCAGATCGACGATCTGGACGCGTCGTCGCTGACCCAGGACGACCGGGATTTCCTGTTGGATCACGGGGTCACCCAGGCCCGGATCGACGACGCGGTCGCCATGTGGGCGGACCCGAGCTGGGCCGACGAGATCCGCACCGTGGACCCGACCGCGTCGTTGGGTGACGCCATGCGTGCCCACTCCGCGCAGATCGACGACGCCATCGAAACCTTCGACCACTACGGGCGGTGGTTGTCGATGATGGCCGCCGACGAAGCCGCCGAGGTGCCCGAGAACCACGGGCCCGAATCGGCGTTCTCGGCGACCGCCACGAGCGGCACCGCCCCGCTGACGGTCACGTTCACCTCCCAGGCCACCGACCCCGACGGCGACGACCTGTCCCTCACCTGGGACATCGGCGGCACCCGCACCGTCACGGGACAGACCAGTGTGACCCACACCTTCGCGAACCCCGGCACCTACGGGGTGTCGCTGGTCGCGACCGACCCGTCGGGGGAGTGGGACCAGGCGATCCAGGTGATCACCGTGTCCCCGGACGTCACCGACCCGGTCGACCCGGACCCGGATCCCGATCCGGACCCGGATCCGGAACCGAACACGCCGCCGGTGGCACTTTTCACCCCGCAGTTCGTCGACCAGATCGGCCCGTTCTCCCAGACGTTCACCTCGCAGTCCTACGACACCGACGGGGATGACCTGACGTACCTGTGGCAATTCGGCGACGGCACCACCTACACCACCGAGACCGTCACCAAGACGTTCCCGGCCGGCTACGTCATGAGCGTCGTGCTGCAGGTCTCCGACGGGACCGACACCTCCACCCGTGCCGGGGAGGTCGTCTCCCGGTGCGACTGTGAAACCAACGAGGCACCCGACGCGTCGTTCGACGCGGACCCGACCAGCGGCAACGCGCCCCTGGAGGTGTCCTTCACCGACACGTCGGTCGACCCGGAAGGCGATCCGCTCACCGCCACGTGGTACTTCGGTGACGGCCAGTCGGCCACCGGTGCGAACGTGACCCACACCTACACCGAACCGGGCACCTACACCGCCACCCTGGTGGCCTCCGACGGACGATCCTCCACGGTGGCCACCCGGGTCATCACGGTCCGCCGGGTGAACCCGTTGCGTGCGGACTACCGGGTGGGACGCACCTACGACGCCGCCTCGGCCGTCACCGGCGCCGGGATCGTGAACAACGGGGTGTCCCAGTACAACGACACGAACTATTCGGTCACGAACCTGATCGTCCCCGGAACATCCAACTGGGAGACCGAACGCAACGTCACCTTCCCCCAGGAGGTGATCGTCCACCTGGCCGGCAACGGCACCGACCTGATCGACCGGGTCGACCTCACCGGCTACAGCAACACCACCGGGCCGCAGACGATTTCGGTCGCCACCACGGCCGGTGCGGACCCGTTCGGTGACTACGACGTCGTCGTCGACCACGAAACCATGGACCGCACCCTCGACGCACAGACCTTCGCCTTCGCACCGCACACGGCGCGATTCCTCAAGCTCACCGTCCACGACAACCACGGTGCGAACTACGTCCGCATGCGACAACTGTCGGTCCCCACCACCGGGCACGACGGCGGGTTGGTCTCGATGGATGGCGGCCCCGCCGCGTCCGTCGTGTCGGCCACCAGCGAATACTCCAGCAGCTACCCGGCGGGCAACATCCTGGACGACTCCACCAGCCGCTGGTCCTCGGCGGTGGACCAGACGACCGACCAGCGCATCACGATCGAACTGGGTGGCACCGGACCCCACGAGCTGGGTTCGTTCGCGATCCGCCCGCACGCGTCGTACACACCGGACACCGTCGAGGTGTGGTCGTCGCTCACCGGGGACGACACCGACTGGACCAAGGTCGCCGAAGTCGCACCGGACGCGGTGAACACCCTGCAGTTCTTCGACGCAGACGTCATCGGTGACGCGAACTTCGTGCAGTTGCGCATGGACGGGTCCCCCGGCCGGTACATCGAGGTGTACGAGTTCCGGGCGGTGACCACCCACGGGTTGAACGTGGCACTGTCCGCCGGGGTGGGCGCCCAGGTCGTCGACCATTCCAGCGTCCGTTCGACAGCGGTTTCCTACCTCCCCGGCAACGTGCTCGCCCCCGACCCGGACGGTCGGTACTGGGAATCCGCGTCCGGCGATGCCACCGACCAGTGGCTCGACGTGCTGCTCACCAACGGCGACGCGCACACCGTCGACCGGGTCACCGTGCAGTCCTCGGGCAACCGGCCGAACAACGTGAGGATCCAGACGTCGCTGGACGGCGTGGACTTCACCACCGTCGCCACGCGTCGCCTGTTGAACACCAGCGACGTGCAGACGATCTCCTTCGCTCCCACCCGTGCACGGTTCGTGCGCCTGTGGATCGACGACGGTCACGCGTCGTCGTATGTGCGGGTCAACCGGTTCCGGGTGTACAGCCCACAAGTCGGGGGCGCGACCGTCCCGTTCACCGACACCTCGACCGGGACCTCCCCGATCGTCGACCGGCTCTGGGACTTCGGCGACGGTGACACCTCCACCGATGCGAACCCGACCCACACGTTCGGTGGCCCCGGCACCTACCAGGTGTCGCTGACCGTCACCGACGCCGAAGGTGCGGTCGAGACCATCACCCGGCCGTACACGGTGTCGGGATTCCCCTCCACGTTCACCTTGACCTCGAACCAGGC
Source organism: uncultured Iamiaceae bacterium (assembly GCA_964626395.1). Lineage (GTDB taxonomy): Bacteria > Actinomycetota > Acidimicrobiia > Acidimicrobiales > Iamiaceae > JAFDWI01. The sequence goes on from CAZVFF010000004.1 coordinate 12,715, forward strand.
GGTCACCCAGCCCGACGGCACGTTCACCACCGACGAGGGACGAAGCCAGCGACTGGACGTGTCCGCCAGCAGCGACGGCCCGACCATCGTCGAATGGCAATGGGACCTCGACTACACCACACCCAACACCACGGGGTCGTACGTCAGCAACGTCGCCTTCCCCGACGACGGCAGCTGGACCGTGCGCGTCCGCGGGCTCACCACCGGTGGTCTGTGGACCCCGTGGCACGAGTTCGGTTTCAACGTCGACAACGTCGCACCGACGGTCAACATCGGAGCACTCCGGGACACCCTGGCGGCCGAGCCGTACACGTTGATGGACCACGTGACCGACCCCGGATCCGTCGACCTGCTCACCTGCGTGTGGGACTGGGGCGACGGCACACCCCTGGAGACCGTCGTCGACTGCCGGAACGGCAGGAACCATCCGACGCATGTGTGGGCCGAAGCCGGCACCCACACCGTCACCCTGACCGCCACCGACGGTGACGGTGGGACCGACACCGCGTCGGCCGAGATCGAGATCCTCCACCGGGCCTCGATGGTGCAGGTCGTCGACGCGACTCCGACCGGGCCGGATCTGACCGTGACCGCCCGGGTCATCGACGCGGAGACCGGTGCACCGGTGCCCACCGGGGCGTTGCAGGTCGCGGCCGCCGGTGCCACCCCGATCGGGGTCGTGGCCGATGCCGACGGGTTCGGCACCGTGGTCGTGCCCGGCGCGGTGGCGGCCGACGACGTGACCGTGACCTACGGCGGCAGCACCGTGCACCTGGGCTCGTCGATCACCCGACGGGTGCGGGCGGCGAAGGCCGACATCGTGTTCCTGGTGGACGAGTCCGCCAGCATGGGCAGCTACCAGGCCAAGGTCATGGAACACCTGCGCACGATCGTCGACGGGTTGGGTTCGGCGTTGGACTACCGGATCGGTCTGGTCGGTTACGCCGGCGGCAGCGATCCGGGAACCATCCACCAGCCCTTCACGAACGACGTCGTCGAATTCTTCGGGCCGTTGCACGGCCTGGTCACCAACGGCGGGTCCGCCAACGGCTACTCGGCGATCGTGCACGGCCAGGACTACCGCTACGTGTGGGATTCGGCCACCGGAACCGGTGAACTCGTCGAGACGATCGAGTTGGGTCACCGCCCGAACGCGGCGAGCTGCGCGGTGCTGATCTCCGACGCGGGCGTGTCCGAAGCCAACGGGCTGATCAACGGCTCCAACGTGCTCCAGAAGTCCGACTACGACGCGGCGCTCGCCGCATTGCAGGCACGTGACACGACGTTGTACTCGATCATCACCACGAACCAGGACACCGTGGACGCCTACGGTCCCGGTGACGGCCTCGCCGGACGGACCGGCGGCGACTGGTGGCCGATCAACGACTTCTCCCGGGACCCTTCCGAGGTGCTCGAGGCGCTCGTCACCAACTGTGTGACCAAGGCCGTCACCCCGGACCTGGCGGTGGGCCTGGACGGCCCCACCGGCACGGTCACCACGGGTGACCCGGTCACCTGGACGGCGACCGGGTCGAACGTCTCGGCGATCGACACGCCGAACGCGGTGCTGTCGGTGACGGTGCCTGCCGGTGTCACGTTCGTCTCGGCCACCGACGGCGGTGTGTGGGACGCCGCGACCCGGACGGTGACCTGGCCGGCGGTCGACATCGCCGCCGGTGCATCGGTGGACCGGTCGGTGACCGTCACCGTGGATACCGACGGCTGGACCGAAGGCGAACACGAGCTGGCCGCATCGGCGAACATCTCCTACGACGGGTCGCTGGGTGCGGAGTCGACGATGGACAACAACGACGACGACCACGTGGTGACCCTGGACGCCCCGCCACCGCCCACGACCACCACGTCGACGACGACGACGACCACGAGCACGACCAGTACGTCCACGACGACGAGCACGGTTCCGGAGGTGACGACGACCACGGTTCCGGAAACGACCACGACGGTGCCCGACAGCACCACCAGCACGACGGTGGCGCCCGTGACCACGGTGGCGCCAACGACGTCGGCACCACAAGTCGATCCGGACCCGACCGTGCCGGACCCGCCGATCGAACCGGAACCGGTCGCTCCCACCGCACCCCCGGCGACGGTTGCCCCGGCCGCCGTGGCGCCCGCACCCGATCCGGCACCGGCCGTGCACGGCGAGCTGCCCCGGACCGGACCGGAGGTGCCCGTGACACCGACCGCACTGGCAGGTCTGCTGGCACTCGTGCTCGGCGCACTCATCGTGCTCCGGGAACGCCTGTCGTACCGCAGACGGAACTGACCATCACGGTGACCGACCGCGCGTGTCGCCGGCGGTACGACGTCGATGCCGGTGCGCGACGGACCCGTCGGGCGTTACAGGTGAGTCCGCCGGTCGGGTGACAGCCGGAAAACGGCACCGCCCCGGCCATGACGGCCGGGGCGGTGGATCGACCGGTTCGGTCGCGGGGGCGATCAGGGAGCCGGGACGATCCGCAACTGGAGGTCGAGTTCCAGGGTGGTCGTGTCACCCGCGGTCACCGTGACCTTCTGGTAGCGCGGCCAGGGCTGGTTGGGTGTCGCACCGTTGGTGATCGGCGGCGTCTGCGACCACTCGTACGGGACGTTCCACTGCAGGTCGAACACGTTGCCCGGCACCGCGGTGTCCAGGGCGTCGTTGCCCACGGTGGCGAACGGTTCGTCGATGTCGACCCAGTAGGTCCCCGGGGCGACACCGGTGAACGTGAACGTGATGAACTCGTCACCGGTGCTCCCGCCGACGTACGTCGTGGACACCGGTGTCCCCGTTCCGGTGCTGTTCGAGAACATCTCGGCCTGGTACGTGTTCGCCGGCACGTCCGCGGGAAGCGCCGGGCGCAGGTCCTCCTTGGTGCCGTCCCAGAAACGCAGGGTGATCGTGGCCGAACCGGTCGTCGGCCCACCGGGGTCCCCGGGGGAGTCCGCGGCTGCGACGTTCGGCAACGCGATCACGGCCACCGTCGCGGCGGCCGCGGCGCCTCCCAGTTGCAGGACCCGGCGTCGACTCCACTCGGTCGTGTGCACCACCCCCAACTCGACGAGGCCGGCCATCGGCTCGTGCAGACGTTCGGGGACCACGTCGATCCCGGGTCGCGCGACCTCGAACGCCTCGGCGTCCGTGCCGGTCAGATGCAACACGTCGGTCTCGCCGGGGCGGAGCACCAGCAAGCCGTCGTCCACCGTTTCCGCGCGAACGCCGTCGGCAATCGTGAACTTCATCGACATCTCCCTCTCTCGAGTGTGAATCACCGTCGCGAACGATTTGCGCGACGGATCCACATCAGGATAGGGGGAGAACCTTCCGTCGTCCAGTGATGTCACAGCACTAGCATCGCCGTCGTGGCGCGCGGACACGACGGGGTCATTCGCCGGAGCCGTGGGGGGTTCCTGTTTCCCGCACCGGTGCTCCCGGCGGCACCGGTGTCCCCGTCGATCCTGCCGTCGCCCGTCGGAAGGTGGCGATGAGCGGGGCCGGTCCGGTCGGACCGACCGAAGCGGATCCGGGCCCGGACCCCGACGCGCATTCCGACCGACGCATCATCGACGGTGGAAGCATCGACGGGCTCACCCGCTGCCCGAGTTGTGGCGCCACCGACATCGCGTGGGACATCGACACGAGCGAGCTCCGCTGCGGGTTCTGCCGCCAGCCGTTCCCGCCGGTGTCCGCCGACGACGTGTACGGCATCAACGGGCACGTCGCCGACCTCGAAGGCACTGTGATCGGCGCCGGTTCCACCGACGTCGCCGCCCCCGAGGAACTGATCCGCACCTTCGAGTGTTCCGCCTGCGGCGCCGAGATCGTCATCGACACCGCCCACGAACTCCGGGCACGCTGCCACTGGTGCCGCAACGCGCTGTCGGTCAACGACCAGGTGGGCAACGGCGTCGTCCCCGACATCGTCCTGCCGTTCCGGCTCACCCGGGAGGAAGCCGTCGGCCACATCGCCCGGTTCGTGGGGCGACGGTTCGCCTACGCCCACCCCGACTTCGTGGCCGGGTTCGACCCGGACAACGTGATGGGGGTGTACCTGCCCTACATGGTGATCGACGTCAACGCACGTGCCCGGTTCCGGGGCCACGGTGAACACGAGACGGGACGTTTCACCATCGGGTCGGGCAACAGCCGCACCACCCGTTACGACGCGTCCGTGTACCAGGTGTCCCGCGAGTTCGACCTGTACATCGACGACCTGACCGTCGAGTCGTCGACCGAACGGTTGAACCGGGGGCTGCACGACACCAACAACATCATCAACTCGATCATGCCCTTCGACGTGGAGAACGCGGTGTGTTGGGACGCCAACTTCCTCAACGGGTTCACCTCCGAACGTCGCGACATCGACATCGACGAGCTGACCCCGCTGGTGCGCGCCCAGTCCACCGACATCGCCCGCCACGCGGCGCGCAGCACCACCACCTACTACGACCGTGGGGTCCGCTGGATCGACCAGGACCTGACGATCCGGGGGCAACGGTGGGTGTCGGCGTACCTGCCGGTCTGGTTGTACAGCCACCTGCAGGACGACGGTGACGGGAACCGGGTGCTGCACTATGTGGCGGTCAACGGCCGCACCGGCGAGACCATGGGCAGCATCCCGATCCACCGACCCAAGTTGTTGGCGGTGTCGGCGATCATCGAACTGGTCGGCATCGCCTTCGGCCTGTTCATCATCTGGGCCCTGCTGGCATGATCGCGTCGATCGTCCACGTCGGCGTCACCCTGGTGGCGAACTCCAGTTCCGGAGGTGACGCCGGGTGGATCGGGCTGGTGTTCTTCACCTCGGGGTTCGCGTACTACGGCTACGTGGTGCGCCGCTACCGCAACGCCGACGCCCGGCACCGCTACGAAGACGAGACCGCCGCGCACATGGCGAACGGGCAGGCAGACGACCATTTCGTGGCCTCACGCACCGGACTGCCGAACGAACGGATGCTCGGTGCGAACGACACCGACGTGTCCGGCACCGGCGCGATGGGGCGGGTCCTGGGAAACCTGACCCTGTCGGGGACGGTCGGGGAGGCCGCCGCGGAACCGCACGGTCGCCGTCGACGAGACCGGAATCGTCGGGACGGTCACGGCCGGAGGGGAGCACCCCGTGGAACGAACCGTTGACCCACTCCGCCGTCGCTGCCGTCGTGCCGGGTCGACGGACCCGGGCGCCGGTTTCGGTGTGACGCGACCGGTTGGTCGGACCCGATCGGTGCGGCGCGGCCTGCTCGGGCTGGTGCTGCTGGCCGTGGTCGTGGTCGGCGGGGCCTGCGGGTCGGGCGACGACTGGCACTCCGTGGCGGTGACCCGGGCGGGATTCGCCGATGATCGTACGGTCGTGTGGGCCCAGACCTCCGAGTACCACTCCTATTCGTGCAACGAGGTGCGCCTCGACCTGGACCGTGACGCCGACCCCTGGCGGGTCGGTGTCAGCGTGAAGTCGACCGCGGACATGTGCACGATGGAGGCCCAGATTGGCGATCCGCCGGCCTCGGCGACCGGCGTCGTGGTCGCCCCCGGGGCCGATGACGAGCCCGGCGGCGGGCACAACCTGGTCGAGTTCGAGTTGCCCGAACCCGCTCCCGAAGGGGTGACCCTGCGGATCGACTGACATCGGGACACGGTTGCTCACACAGGCTCGAGGGGACGGTGTTGGTGGCGGTCACCACCGGGACGGTTCCGAATCCGGTCCGTCAGCACCGTGGGATCGGTCGGCGAGTACCGCCGGTGGGATGGTCGACGGGTCGATCGAGCGGGCCCTCGGGTGGGCCGGTTGGTCGGTGCCGGTGGTGGCGTTGGCCGGTGAGGTGGTCCCCGGAGGGTGTGGTCCAGTGGGGGGTCTGGTTGTCGTCGAGGGTCATGGACCAGCCGTTGCGGTGGGTGACACCGTGATGGTGGCGGCACAGGGCGACCAGGTTGGCCAGATCGGTCGGGCCACCCAGCCGCCAGTCGACGACGTGGTGCATGTCGCACCAGTTGATTGGTGCGTCGCATCCGGGGAAGGTGCAGCCGCCGTCGCGCACGGCGATGGCGTGGCGTTGGGCGGTGGTGGCGAGCCGGTGGGCGTGTCCGACGTCGACGGGGATGCCCATCTTGTCGATGAGCACACCCCAGACTTCGGGGTCGCAGCCCCACACGTCGGCGGCGGCTTGGGGGAGTGGGGTGCCGTCGGCGTCGCAGGTCTCGTGGTCGTGTGCGATGAGGGTGACCTCGGCCCGGGGTGCGGACCCGGTGCCGGGTTCGGCTCCGGTGGCGGTGCGGAGCAGTTCGACCAGGGCGAGGGCACGCAGGGTGGCGCGGTTGGGGACCGCGAGATCCGGTGTGGTCTGGGCGTCGCGGGTGAATCGGCGGAACAACTCGTCGGCTTTCGCGTCTATCGCGCTGCGTACGGCCAATCCGTTCGCAGCGTCCAGGGTGCCGGCGACATCGGTGCGTCCGTCCAGGGTTTTGGGCAGGCGCAGGGCGTTGCCCTCATAGGGGTCGGGTTCGACGCCGTCGGTGTCGGCGAGTTCCGCGAGGGCGCTGACGTCACGTTTCCATTGGGCGAACGTGGCGCCGTCGGCGAGGTCGATGATCGCGTCCTGGGCGGCGGCGAGACCGTCGACACAACGCGGATTGGTGACATCCACCAGGGCTTTCGCGTGATCGAAGTGCAGTGTCCCGTCGGTCACGGCTTCGTCGATCGCCTCGAACGGCGAGCGCAACGCCCGGCCGACGCGGAGCAGGCTGTGGATCGGGCCACGGTTCGCCCCGGTGGTTGATGCGGCCCAGGCGACGGTTCGCATCCCGTGGACCCGGTCGGTCGCGCCGCGCGCGTCGAGTTCGGCGAGCACATGGGCCTGTGCGCAGGCGACGAAGCCAGCCAGGGCGGAAAGGCCACGCACCGCGTCGAACAGTTCGGTGTCGCTGCACACCGCCACGTCGGCGCCGGCGAGTTTCCGGCCGGTTTCGGCGAGTGCGACGGAATCGAACATGTGTTCATTCTCGCGCAGGGGTGTGACATTTTCGCCCGCCACGCAGCACGAGTCAATGAGAAATTTCTCGACCGAGCGACCGACCGAGCGACACCGAAGCCCCCGTGGCGAGAGCGTCGAAGCCGTCACCGAACAGGCCGGGCTAGCTTTGGTCGGACTGGAGGTGGGTTGTGTCGACCGACTTGGCTGATCTGCAATCGAAGTTGTGGGAGACCGCTGATCAGTTGCGAGCCAACTCGGGGCTGCGGCCCTCGGAGTACTCCACGCCGGTGCTGGGTCTGATCTTCCTGCGCTACGCCGACTTGCGGTTCGCGCCCGTGCACGAACAGCTTGAAACCAGAGGTTCGGCACGGCGGAAGATCACCCGGGCCGACTATCACGCCGCCGGTGTGCTGTTCGTGCCCGAGGCGGCCCGGTTCGCGCACCTGGTCGGGCTGCCCGAGGATGCCGACCTGGGCAAGGCGATCGACGAGGCGATGGCGGCGATCGAGGCCGACAACCCCGACCTCGCCGGTGTGCTGCCCCGCGGGTATCCGGGCGTGCCGGACGAGGTGCTGGTCGAGTTGCTGCGCCTGTTGCACGATCTGCCCGCGTCGATCGAGGGTGACCGGTTCGGTCTGGTGTACGAGTACTTCCTCGGCCAGTTCGCGTTCTCCGAGGGGCAGAAGGGCGGCGAGTTCTTCACGCCGACGTCGCTGGTGAAGTTGATCGTGGAGATCCTCGAACCCGATCACGGCAAGGTGTTCGACCCGGCGTGCGGGTCGGGTGGCATGTTCGTGCAGTCGGCCCGGTTCGTGGAACGCCACGGTGGCGACAGTGGCACAGAGTTGTCGATCTACGGCACCGAGAAGGTGCGCGAGACGGTGCGGCTGGCGCAGATGAACCTGGCGGTGCACGGCCTGGAGGGTCAGGTCCGTGAGGCGAACACCTACTACGACGACCCGTTTGACTCCGCGGGCACGTTCGATTTCGTGATGGCGAACCCGCCGTTCAACGTGAACAAGGTCGACAAGGCCCGCCTGGACGGTGACGCCCGCTTCCCCTACGGGATGCCCCGCCCCGACAACGCCAACTACCTGTGGATCCAGATCTTCGCGTCAGCGCTGTGCGACACGGGCCGGGCCGGGTTCGTGATGGCGAACTCCGCCTCGGATGCATCCGGCTCCGAGGCCGAGATCCGCCGCCGTCTGATCGACGACGGTCTGGTCGACGTGATGGTGGCGGTGGGGTCGAACTTCTTCTACACGGTGACGTTGCCGGCGACGTTGTGGTTCTTCGACAAGGCGAAACGCTCGGGCCCACGGGCGGACGAGGTGTTGTTCATCGACGCCCGTGACGTCTACAACCAGATCGACCGGGCGCACCGCGACTGGCGTCCTGAGCAACTGGAGTTCTTGGCGAACATCGTGCGCCTGTGGCGTGGCGACGAGGCTGAGCACGACGCGGAGGGGTCCGCGGAACTGCTTGCCGGGTCGTTCCCCGACGGCACGTACGTCGATGTTCCAGGATTGTGCAAGGTCGCGACGCGTGCCGAGATCGAGGCGCAGGGGTGGAGTCTCAACCCCGGCCGGTACGTGGGGATCGCCGAGGTCGACGATGACGACGAGGACTTCGACGAGAAGCTCGGCACCCTGCACGCCGAGTTCACCCGCCTGAGCGACGAAGCCGAGGCCCTGCGAGCCAAGGTCGACGCCGCCGTCACCGGGATCCTGGGCCGATGACCGCAATCGTGATGCTGGGCGACGTTCTCGACTTCCACATCGGCGGTGGGTGGGGGTCGGATGAGCCGACCGAAGAGGAGACGACGGTCGCCTCGGTCATCCGTGGGACCGACATCCCCCTTGTGTCCGTGGGCGACGTCTCAACGGTTCCTCGCCGCTTCCACAAGCCGACGCAGCTCGAAAAGCGCGCGTTGCACGAAGGCGATCTGATCATCGAGTCGTCCGGCGGCAGCAAAGGACAGCCGGTTGGTCGATCGTTGCTGGTGACAGATCGTCTCCTGGCAGCGTTCGGCGGTGAGCCGGTGATCTGTGCGAGCTTCTGCAAGCTCGCACGGGTGAATCCCGATCTCGCAAATCCTGGTTACGTCTACCGGCAGCTGCAGCTCGCGTACGTGGACGGGAGGTTGGACACATTCCAAGTGCAGTCGACGGGGATCACCAACCTTCGCTGGAAGCCCCTGCTTTCAGGCCTCGAGATCGCGCTTCCATCAGCCTCGGATCAAGCACGCATCGCTGGCGTATTTGACGTGATCGATGATCTGATCGAGAACAACCGGCGGCGGGTCGAGGTGCTCGAGGAGATGGCACGGACGATCTACCGCGACTGGTTCGTCCACTTCCGGTATCCCGGCCACGACGACGTCCCGCTCGTCGACTCCGACCTCGGCCCCATCCCCTCTGGCTGGCAGGCGGCGGAGCTCTTCGATGTCGCTGACGTCACGTTCGGGTTCCCCTACAAGTCGAAGCGGTTCTCCGACGCCGGGCCGTTCCCGGTGATCCGGATCCGGGATGTCCGCGACGGGGCGACAGCGACCTTCACTGACGAGCAAGCGGATAAGAAGTACAAGGTCCTCGACGGTGACGTGCTGATTGGCATGGACGGCGACTTCCATATGGCCCAGTGGACCGGTGGACGTGCGTGGCTCAACCAACGGGTCACCCGACTCCGCCCGATGGGGGGCATGTCTGCTCGACACCTGCTTCTCGCCGTCGAGCGGCCGATCCAAGCTTGGAATCGTGCGATCTCGGGAACGACGGTCGCGCACCTCGGGAAGAAGCACCTCGTCAGGGTCAGGATCGCCGTCCCTCCCCCTCCGCTTCTCGAGAAAGCCACCGATGTGTTCGCGTCGATCGAGGGTGAAATCCTGCGGCTCACCCAGTCAGCGGATCGTCTGGCCGAGCTACGGGATCTGTTGTTGCCGCGGTTGGTGACGGGGAGGATCGACGTGTCGGAGCTCGACCTCGATGCGCTCGTCGACGACGTGCTGCGCGGCACCGGTACGGGCACCGGCGTCGGCAACGATCCGACCGCGAAGCCCGGCACGACCGGCAGCGCGTCCGCGGACGCGCGCGAGCCGGTGACGGCCGAGGTGGGGTGAGTCGTGGCGGGAGGGATCAGCGAGGACGAACTCGTCGAACAGCCCGCCATGCGGCTCCTCGGCGAACTCGGTTGGCAGACGGCCTCCGCGTTCGACGAGAAACCCGGCCCGGCCGACCCGATCGGGCGCGACAGCTTCCGCCAGGTCGTCCTCGTCCACCGGCTGCGCTCCACGATCACCCACCTGAACCCCGGGCTGCCGGACACCGCGGTCGACGCCGCGATCGCCGCGGTCACCGAGAACCGCCGCGCCATGGACCCGGTCCGTGCGAACCGCGAGATCCACACGTTGCTGCGTAACGGCGTGAAGGTCCGTGCCGACCTCGGCCGGGGGCGTGGCGTCGAACCCGTCACCGTCCGGCTCGTCAACTGGGACAACACCGCCGAGAACGACTGGCTCGCCGTGTCGCAGTTATGGGTGCACGGCGAGCTGTACCGCCGCCGCGCCGACATCGTGCTGTTCGTCAACGGCATCCCGCTCGTGTTCATCGAACTCAAGGTGTCGCACCGCGACGTGCGCGAGGCCTTTGATGGCAACCTGCGCGACTACCGCGACGTCATCCCCGCGCTGTTCTGGCACAACGCGTTCGTGATCCTCTCCAACGGCGCCGACACCAAGGTCGGTTCCACGTATGCCCCCTGGGAACACTTCTCCGAATGGACGAAGATCGACTCGGAAGGCGAGGTCGGCGTCGTCAGCCTGGAGACTGCCCTGCGCGGCACGTGTCGACCGGATCGTCTGCTCGACATCGTCGAGAACTTCGTCACCTACCTCGAGATGCCCGGCGGGCTGATCAAAGCCGTCGCCAAATACCACCAGTACCTCGGCGTGAACGCCGCGCTCGACGGGCTGCACGCCGCCCGCGCTGAAGGATCCTCACGGCTCGGCGTGTTCTGGCACACCCAAGGGTCGGGCAAGACCCTGTCGAACCTGTGGTTCACCCGCAAGGTGCTGCGCAAGGTGCCGGGGAACTGGACGTTCGTCGAGGTCACCGACCGGGTCGAACTCGACGAGCAGCTCTACGAGACGTTCGTGAACGCCGGGGCGGTCACCGACGGCGCCGCGGTGCACGCCGAGTCGTCCGCGCACCTGCGTGAACTGCTCGCAGGCGACCACCGCTACATTTTCACCCTCATCCACAAGTTCCGGCCCGCCGAAGGCGATGCCGAGATGCCGGTGCTGTCGATGCGTGACGACATCATCGTCATCACCGACGAAGCCCACCGCTCCCAGTACGACCAGCTTGCCTGGAACATGCGCACCGCCCTGCCCGGGGCGTCGTTCCTCGGGTTCACCGGCACCCCGCTCATCGCCGGTGAAGAGGAACTCACCCGGCAGGTGTTCGGCGAATACGTGTCGACCTACAACTTCCGCGACTCGATCGCCGATGGCGCCACCGTCCCGCTCTACTACGAGAACCGCACCCCCGAGCTGCAGCTCACCAACGACGACTTCGACGCCGACCTCGCCCGGCTGCTCGACGACGCCGCATTGGACGAGGCCGAAGAGGCCGCCGTGCAACGCCAGTTCGCCCGGCAGTACCACCTCATCACCCGCACCGCCCGGCTGGAGCGGGTCGCCGATGATCTGGTCGACCACTTCGTCGGGCGGGGTTTTCGCGGCAAGGCCATGTACGTCGCCATCGACAAGGCCACCGCCGTGCGCATGCACGACCTCGTCGCTGCACGCTGGGCGGAGCGGATCGCCGCCGCCGAAGCCCGGCTCACGACGCTCGGCGAACACGAGCGTGGTCCCGTCGCCGACGAGTTGGCGTTCCTGCGCTCCACCGAGATGGCCGTCGTCGTCTCCCAGGCACAGAACGAGGTCGCTGACCTTGCTGACCTGGGCCTCGACATCACCCCGCACCGGCGGCGCATGATCGACGAGCCGCTCGATGAACGCTTCAAGGATCCGGCGGACCCGTTCCGGCTGGTCTTTGTGTGCGCCATGTGGCTCACCGGGTTCGACGCCCCGTCGTGCTCCACGATCTACCTCGACAAGCCCATGCGGAACCACACGCTCATGCAGACCATCGCACGAGCCAACCGCGTGTTCCCCGACAAGGACACCGGCCTGATCGTCGACTACGTCGGCGTGTTCCGGAACCTCGAGGACGCCCTCGCGATCTACGGCTCCGCCCGTGACGGCGGCGACCTGCCCGTGCGCGACACCGCCGAGCTGCGGGCCGATCTCGACGCGACGTTGGACGCGCTCGGCTCGCTCGTGGCCGAACGAGACGTCGACCTCGACGACCTGGTCGCGGCCGGCGGGTTCGAGTTCATCGCGCTGCAGTCCGCCGCGGTCGAGGCCCTGCTCGGTGATGACGCGGTGCGCCGCCGCTTCAACCAGCTCGCCCGTCACGCCCGGTCGGTGTTCAAGTCGCTCATGCCCGACACCGACGCCGCCCGACACACCCGCCGGGTGGCCGTCGTCGGCACGCTCGCCGCTCGGCTCACCGGCGTGGGCGAGAAACCCGACATCTCCGGGGTCATGGACGCCGTCGCGGAGTTGCTCGACGCGTCCGTCGGCGCCGAGGAGGACCTCATCAACGCCGATGCCGCCACCACGCTGGTGGACCTGAACGACTTCGACTTCGAAGCGCTCGCCCGGCGGTTCGCCGGCCGCAAACGCACCGCGGTGAAGACGCTTCAAGACCTGCTCGCCAAACGTCTCGACGCCGCGGTGCGCCGCAACCCCACCCGGGTCACCCTCGCCGAGAAGTTCCGCCGGCTCATCGACGACTACAACGCCGGCACCCACAACACCGACGAGATCTTCCGCCGCCTCAAGTCACTCAACGACGAACTCACCGACGACGAGGCCCGGGGGGTGCGTGAAGAGCTCACCGAGGAACAGCTCGCCATCTACGACCTGCTCACCAAACCCGAACCCGAGTTGACCAAGACGCAGCAGACCACCGTCAAGAACGCCGCCCGGATGCTGCTCGACGCGATCACCGACAAGCTGGTGCTCGACTGGCGCAAGAACCAGAACACCCGTGGCGCGGTGGAATCGACGATCAAGGACGTACTCGACGCCGAGCTGCCCGACGTCTACGACGAGGCGCTGTTCGAGGACAAGACCCGACGGATCTACGAGCACCTGTTCGCCAGCCACTTCGACGACGGCACCTCCATCTACGACCCGCCTGCCTCGGCGGCGGACGCGCCCGCGGGCGCGTCCCGTGACGTCGGGGACGTGCTCGAAGCCGTCCGGGCCGACGCCGAAGCACTCGCCCGGATCCGTGAAGAGGTCTTCGGCCTCAACCGACTCTGGCTCACCCCCACCGCGGAACTGCTCACCGTCGAGAACCGTCACGTCGAGTTCAAACAACGCGCCCGGTGGAGTCTCGACCATCGCAAAGAAGGCCAACACGAACGCCTCGCCGAGGAGATCATCGCCTCCACCGTCGCCGGATTCTGCAACGGCGAAGGTGGCGTGCTGCTCATCGGCGTACGCGACCACCCCGTCGAAGCCGTCGGGTTGGATCCCGACTACGCGCACGTGCGCCCCCACAACGCGGACGGGTTCGTCAACTGGCTCGACACGATGCTGCAAAACACCCTCGGCCACGCCGGCGCCCATCGGGTGCGGGTCCGCGTCGACCAGGTGGACGGCGTGGAGGTCTGCCGGGTCGACGTGCCCGCATCGTCCCGACCGATCTGGATGCGCGCCAAAGGTGCCGACCAGGTGCTGTACGAGCGACGCAACAACTCGACCCGCGCCGTCCCCACGTCCGAGGTCGACGCCTTCATCGCCGAACGGTTCGGGTAGACGCCCGCTCGCAGGCGTCGGGCCTGGCGATCGTCGGACGTCGCGGCTCGTTGTCACCGGGCGGTGCGATACTCGGCCCATGCCAGTCGGGTCAGTGAACATCGTCGATGCTGATCGCATCCTGGTCGCCCGTGCACTCCGCACGCCTCGTGGCTGTTACGGGGCGCGCCGCGCCTCGCAACTTTCCGGGATTCCTCGGCGAACGCTCGACGACTGGGCGGGCTCGGGTGTGTTCATTCCCGACTGGCACAACGCGCACCCCCGAGGGTGGTCGTATCGGGACGTCGTGCTCGCGCGTCTGCTCGCTTGGTTGCGTGGCAAGGGCATGGATCGAGACGTTGCGTCAACCCATGTGCGTGGCGTACGTGACCGACTCGAGACGGGCGAGGTCGACCCGACGCTGCGCAGCGACGGGACGATCATGCTGGTGGGCGGTGCCACCGCCGACGAGCTCAGCGGCCAGCAGGTGTTCGACGGTCTGTGCGAGCTGCTCGATGTGTTCGAACTGGTCGAGCCGGTCGAGGGGGTCTCGAGTCACGAGCTCTGGGGCCCGAATCTCGTGCACCCCTCCGCGCACACGCGTATCTCCCCGTGGGTACTCGGCGGGGAGCCATGCGTCGAATCGTCACGAGTGGCTTCGTCGAGCCTTCATGCCCTCCATGTCGAGCGCGGTCTCGATGTGCGCAAGATCGGCGAGCTCTACCCGCAGCTCGGCGTGGACGCGATCGCCGATGCCGTCGATCTGGAAACGCGCCTCCACGCCGCGTGATGAATCGACATACGACTCCTGCTCGAAGAAGCGTTCCCGTCCCCACCGGGATTTCGGCCCGAGATGGTCGATGCAACGGTCGAGGTCGTGGCGTTGCGCGCATTCGATTCGGACCTGATCGGGGTCGGCGCCGTAGCAAACTACGTGTCGACAGATCTGTTTGCAGGTACGTTGACTCACAACCCTGAGCACGACCATCAGGGTGAGTTCATCGGCGCGGGACCGGCTGGCCGCGTTGGCGTCCGAATCCGACCAGACGATGACCGCGGTGGTCGACGACGCGGTCGCCGCGCTCGAACGCCAACGCTTCTTCGACGCGTTCAACGCCGGATACGGGTCGCTGCGAACAGGTGACGTCGCATGGTCCGAGATCGAAGCTGAACGGGCGCTCGAGGAGCGTGCTCTGCGAGACGGCGGGTGACCCCACCGTCGGGCGAAGCCGCGCCGGGGACTTTGCGACGGGGCGAGATCTGGACGGTCGACTTCGGTGAACCGATCGGTCGTGGGCAGGCCGGCCTCCGACCCGCATTGATCGTCTCGGACGACCTGATGAACGACGGTCCATCCGGCCTCGTGATCGTCGTCCCCGTCACGACCACACGATGTGGTCTGCCGTCGCACATCGAGATCGACGACCCGATGAGCGGCCTCGATGCGATCAGCTACGCGAAGGCCGAAGACGTGAAATCGATCTCGGTACGCCGGCTCGTCGCCCGTATCGGCTCAGCGCGCGTCCCGGCCGGCACGAACCTCGACGACAAGTTCGTCGGCCTGGCGTCGGGTGAGTCCCTTGCTCGAACCGAGGGGCCGGGCGCGACCCGACTCGACCAGTGCACGTAGCTCATCCGCGCCCGTGTACAACGACTGCAGCTTCGGGTCACGGAGCCGTTCGGGTCGCACGAGCACCGCGACCGGCTTGCCGTGTCGGGTCAGGGTGACCTCCTCACCGTTCTCGACGGCGTCGAGCAGACGCGGGAGCTCGGCGCGGGCGGCACTCACGTTGATCGTCGACATGTTTGGATTGTGCAGCGTTGTACAAATTCGTGTCTCCGCATCGGCTGCCATCGTTCTCCTGTACCTCCCCGGTCGGCTTCCGACCTCAGGGCGGGCACTACCCGGCCGCGATCAGCGTCGCTGGGTTCCACGAACGTGAGTGGTTCTTTGAACGGGAATTGCCACGGACGACCACCTTCCGTGCAAACAACGGTCGGTGACACGGCCGGACGAGTCCGATCCGGCCGACGCCGAAGCGCTCGTCCGGATCCGCGAAGAGGTCTTCGGCCTCGACGAGCTGGGGCTCACCCCGACCGCCGAGCTGCTCACCGTCGAGTGCCGGCCCGTCCCGACCACACCTGACCTGCGATGCACCCACGGGCACGCTCCCGCGGGAGTCACGACGGCTCCTGACCGGGTCGGATTGTCACACCGGCGGACGACAATGGCGACACGATCCGTTTCGGTCGTCTCGTGCCGATCGGCACCCACCCGCCACCCCTCCGAACGACCGTGTGGCCCGGAAAGGAACACGACATGGCACGAGTCGACGGAGCCGCCAGACACCGCCTCTAGGCTGAACTCACCGAGACGCTCGAAGAAGCGGACACGCTGATGCAACTGCTCCCGACCTCACAATGGGAAGACCTGGTCACCCGCGACCACCTCGACGCCCGCCTCGCGCAAATGGACGCGAAGATCGAACGATCGACACGCACGGTGATCGTCTGGATGATCGGCGCGTTGTTCGCTTCCAACGGCATGATGCTCGCCATCCTCAGCGCCACCCGCTGATCCGGAACCCGGGATTTTCCGCGGACGTGCGTCCGCGGGAGTCACACCCGAGACGGCTCCGGCTCCCGCGGGAGCCGACGGGACGATCGGTTCGGGGCTCGACCTACCCGCCGGTGTAGCGGGTGCCTTCCGGGTCGACCGCCCAGGGTGCCGACTCGCCCCAGCGGTCCTGGAACACCAGGTCCCCCAGCGGGAGGCGTCGCACCGGGCCGTGCCCACCCACGGGACGACCCAACGGGATCGTCGCCGCGATCGTCACGTCGTCGGGCAGGCCCAACAGTCCGGCCAACTCGTCGTGGACCAGCCGGTGCCAGCTGGTCATCACCCCGCCGTAGCCGAGCGAACGCGCGGCCAACAGCAGGTTCTGGCACGCCGGGTACACCGAGGCGCCGTCGAACAACTCATCGGTGCGTCCCCGGCCGCGTAGGCACGCGAACACGATCACCGGGGCGTCGCCGATGTGATCGACGAAGTGCGCCATGGTGCGTGCCATGCGGGCACGGCGGGACGTGTCGTCGGCCGGTGGATCCCACCGGTGCTCGGCCCAGGCCCGCTGGTAGGCGTCGGTCAGCAGGGCCCGGACGCCCTCGGTGTCGGGACCCCGCCGCAACACCAGGAACCGGAACGGTTGCCGGTTGTGACCCGACGGTGCCCGGGTGGCAGCGAACAACATCCGGTTCAGGTCCGCCTCGGGGATCTCCTGGTCGCGGAGGCGCCGGATCGCGCGGGTGGTGACCAGCCCCTCGTACAAACCCGGCAGTTCGACGGGAACAACGGAGTCGCCCATGCCGGCGAACCTAGTGCCGAGCCGTGGATGTCACACCGGTGCGGGATGATGGATCCACGATCGTCCACCGATCGTCTCGTGCCGATCGGCACCCACCGTCGCCCTCGAACGGTCCGTGCAGCCGGGGAAGGAACCTGTCATGGCACGAGTCGATGACGCCGCCAGGCACCGGCTCGATGAGGGCGAGTGGATCGGTGGCCCGGTTCGCCGTCCGCCAGGTTTCGCATCGCGGCGTCATCCTCCTCGGAAAGGCGCTCCGTGCCTTCCCTTTGTCGTCTTCCTTGCCGTGGTCGCCTGGACGAACGGCTCTCTGCTCGAACCACCGATCCGCTCGCCCTCTACGCTGAACTCACCGAGAAGCTGGATGAAGCGGACACACTGATGGAACTGCTGCCGACCTCACAGTGGGAGGACCTGGTCACCCGGGACCATCTCGACGCCGGGATCGAACGATCGACGCGCACGGTGATCGTCTGGATGATCGGTGCGTTGTTCGCCTCCAACGCGATGATGCTCGCCGTCCTCAGCGCCACCGGCTGAACCATCGCCGGGTGGGCGTGTTCGACGGGTCGGTGAACAGCGGCGGCATCCCGGTGAGGTGTGGACGACCGTGACCGGAACGCGACACGGCCCGGCCCCCTCGGGAGCCGGGCCGCTGGTGCATCGGTTGTCCCGGGGTAGATGGAGACTCAGGCTGCGCGCTGTGGGCGAACTGGTCGACCCCGACCCAACCGGCCCCTGAAGGCCCAGTTCGGCTCAGGCTGCGCGCTGTGGGCGAACTGCTCGACCCCGACCCAACCGGCCCCTGAAGGCCCAGTTCCCGTCAGGCTTCGCCTGCCGCGAACTGCTCGACCATTTCGTGGGCGACCGAGTCGTGGTGCTGCACGGGCGGAGACTTCATGAAGTACGCCGACGGTCCCTCCAACGGGCCTCCGATGCCGCGGTCCAGACCGATCTTGGCGCAACGCAGGGCGTCGATGATCACCCCGGCCGAGTTCGGCGAATCCCACACCTCGAGCTTCAACTCGACGTTCAGCGGGATGTCACCGAAGTTGCGGCCCTCCAGGCGGATGTAGGCCCACTTGCGGTCCTGCAACCAGGCGACGTGGTCGGAGGGGCCGA
>CAZVFF010000005.1:0-4995 GCA_964626395.1 uncultured Iamiaceae bacterium
CCTGGCGATCTCGTTCACCAACAAGGCCGCCCAGGAGATGAAGGAACGGGTCTGTGCGCTGGTCGGGCCGGTGGCCGAGAAGATGTGGGTGTCCACGTTCCACTCGGCGTGCGTGCGGATCCTGCGCCGCGACGCCGACAAGCTGGGTTTTCCGTCGAGTTTCACGATCTACGACCAGGCCGACGCCCGCCGGCTGGTGTCCTACATCCTGCGTGAGATGAACGTCGATGCGAAACGGTTTCCCCCGCGAGGGATCCACAGTCGCATCTCGGCCGCGAAGAACGACGGGATCTCCCCCGAACGGTTCTCCCGTGAGGCCGACGACCCGGTCGCGCACCGGGTCGCCGAGGTCTATCGCGAATACCAGGCGCGTCTGTTGTCCGCGGGGGGCATGGACTTCGTCGATCTGCTCGGCCAGACCGTCCGGCTGTTCACCGAGTTCCCCGACGTGCTCGACCACTACCAACGTCGGTTCACCCACGTGCTCGTCGACGAATACCAGGACACCAACCGCGTACAGAACGAACTGGTCTGCATGCTCGGGGCGCGCCACCACAACGTGTTCGTCGTCGGCGACTCGGACCAGTCGATCTACCGGTTCCGCGGCGCGGATGTCCGCAACATCCTCGAGTTCGACACGGCCTTCGGCGATCGGGACCTGATCGTGTTGGACCAGAACTACCGGTCCACCCAGACCATCCTCGACGCGGCGAACGCGGTGATCGCCCACAACGACGCCCGATCCCCCAAGGAACTGTGGACCGACGGGGAACCGGGCGAGAAGATCCAGCGTTACCAGGCCGATTCCGAGGACGACGAGGCCTGGTGGGTGGCGAGCAGGATCGCGAAACTGCATGCCGAGTACGACTACCGCTGGGGCGACATGGCGGTGTTCTACCGCACCAACTCGCAGAGCCGCGTGCTCGAGGAGGCGATGTCGCGGGCCGGTGTGCCCTACCGGTTGATCGGCGGCACCCGCTTCTACGATCGCCGTGAGGTCAAGGACGCGCTCGCGTACGTGCGGGCGATCGTGAACCCGTCCGACGAGGTGTCGGTCAAGCGGATCCTGAACGTGCCCAAACGGGGGATCGGCGACACCAGCGTCGGCAGGGTCGAAGCGTGGGCTCGTCTGCAGGGGGTGTCGTTCTCCGAAGGGCTGCGGCGCGTCGACGAGATCGGCCTGTCCGGTCGGGCACCCAAGGCGATCGCGGGGTTCGTGGAGCTGCTCGATGAACTCGCCGCACACGTCGAGCGCGGCCCGGCGATCCTGCTGGAGCAGATCCTGGAACGCAGCGGGTACGCCGACGAACTGGTGGCTGAACACACCGTCGAGGCCGACGGCCGTCTGGAGAACCTCGCGGAACTGGTGGGGACCGCCCGCGGTTACGAGACCGTCGACGCGTTCCTCGAACAGGTGTCGTTGGTGGCCGACACCGACCAGTTGCCCGACGCCGTCGTCGATGCCGACTCGTCGCAGAGTCTGCTGATGACCCTGCACGCCGCGAAGGGGCTCGAGTTCCCGGTGGTGTTCCTGGTCGGCATGGAGGACGGGGTGTTCCCCCACCAACGCGCGTTGGGTGACCCCCGGGAACTGGAGGAGGAACGACGTCTCGCGTACGTCGGGATCACCCGGGCCCGGGAACGATTGCACCTGACCCACGCGTGGGCCCGCACCCTGTGGGGTTCCACCCAGTACAACCCGCCCAGTCGTTTCCTCGACGAGATCCCCGGCGACCTGATCCGCCACGTCGACGGCACCACCCGGTCACGGTCCAGTGCGTGGGACGACCACCCGCGGATCCGGTCACGGGAACGACGTCGGGAACGGGCCACCGCCCCGGTGGGTTCCACGACGCCGGCCGGACCGGAACGCAGCGGCTCGGAACACATCGGCCTCGGCGTGGGGGACGACGTGTTCCACCCGACCTTCGGTGAAGGTGTGGTGATCGCGGTCGAAGGTGCCGGCGACAAGGCCCAGGCGCGGGTGAACTTCGCCGGCGAGGGCGAGAAACAACTGTTGCTGGCGTGGGCGCCGTTGGAGAAACGGTGAGGAACGCCCCGGCGGCGACGGTGCGTGGCATCCGGGTCGGTGCGGTGTTGGCCGCCGTCGTGTTGCTCGGGGCGTGTGGGATCACCGACAACCGGGGCGTGGAGCTGGGTCACCTGCGTGACCTGGCCCGACGGGTCGAGGGAGGTGGGGTGGAATGTCCCCTGGCGGTCCCGGCGTCGGCGATCCGTCCGACCGGCGTGGAACCCGACGCGCCGATCGTGCCGTTGCGCAACGATCTGCCGGGCTCGGAAGGCACGATCGGTGGTGACGACCTACCGACCGATGACAGCGTCCGGATCATGTGTCGGTGGTCGGTGCAGGGCCACGCCGTGACGCTCGTGGTGGTCGGGGTCGACCGCGGCAGGGCGATCGCGTCGTTCGCCCCGGAATGGGAGGCCCGCGACACCACCGGTGAGGTGTCGGCGTTCCTGAACGTGAACGCGCGCCTCCCCGTCGGCGAGGCCGCCGTCCTGCCCGGGGAACCCCCGGCCGCGTTCACCCGGGTGCGGGCCTCCCACGGTGATGTCGCCCTGATCCTGTCGGTCGACACCGTCGCCGACGACGCCCCCGCACCCGACGCCGACGGGGTCGACGAACACGCGGTGGCGATCGCCCGGGCGTTGGCGGACTGAACCGACGCGCATCGGTCACCCCGGCGGGGTGATCCGGACACCGCCCCGGGGGGTGAGGGGCAGCACCGCCCACGCGGGACCCTCCGAGGCGATGTGCGCCGCGAACCCGGCCGCGTGATCACGGTTCTCGAACACGACGGTCACCGAACCGCCCGCGCCTCCGGCACCGTTGATCTTCCATCCGGCCGCGCCGTGGTCACGTGCCCGCGCGATCACGGCCCGGTGCCCGGGCCCGGCCAGCGCGGGGTGCAGGCGGATCTGCGCGTCGGTGCAGCGGGTCAACGTCGTGGCCCATTCGTCGAGGTCCCCGTCGGCGAGCGCGTCCGCCGCGGTGTGGGCGAGCCCCGTCAGGTCGCCGAGGACCCGGCGTCCGCTCGATGCGACCGCACCGGTGGAACCGAGCGCGTCGATCACGGATCGGTGGACCGCCGAGGAATCGTGGCGTCCGACACCCACGGTCACCAACGTGTCGTCCAGACGTCCCCGGGTGTCGGCCGACAGGCGCACCGGCCGACGTTCGACCTCGGGATAGGCGGGCATCTCGAGCAGTTGCGCGCCTCCGAACGCGGCGGCCCACTGGTCCTGGATCCCCGATTCGCGTCCCGCCCGATCGGTTTCCACCCGGTGGGCCCGCACCGCCAGATGACCGCGGTACGCATCGTCGCGTGGTTCTTCCGGCGCGTCGACCAGCGCGTCGAGCGCGGCCAACAGGGCGACCACCACCGACGCCGACGTGCCCAGTGACGCGCCCGGCGGCACCGCGGAGCGCACCCGCAGCCGGATCGGGCCGGTCGGCTCCCGACCCTCCAGTACCGCGGCGACCGCGTGTTCCAACAGCGGGTGACGCCCCGGAACCGGTCGGGTCCAGCCATGAACGGTGTCCGGCCCGCACCGGTAGTCCTCGCCGAGATCGTCGGCGACGATCCGGACCGGTCGGGTGGGTGATGGCCCGTCGAGCAGGTCGGCGTGCACGGTGATGCCCGGGCCGACCCCCAGACTGCACACGGCGCCCCGCCCCGCGAACCAGGTGTCGGTCCAGCCGCCGACATCCGCGACCCGCACGGGTGTGGTGACCCGGACCGAACGGACCACGTCCCCGACGGCGGTCACCTCCGGCTGTCGTCCGCGGGCGAGGCCGCCGGTAACGCGGAACGCAGATCGACCCGGAGCTTCCCCCCCACGACCTCGACGGGGTACTGCTCCAGACCGTCCGCATCGGCGGGGGCGTGGCGGTCCGGGTCGCACGACGCGTCGAACCGTTCCTCGTCGGCGTTCCACTGCCACTGGCACGCTGCATCCTCGTCGGGAACCCTGGCCGAGAACGCCGTCCAACCCTCGCCGGACGGTCCGGATTCGTGGATCAGGTAGACGGAACGTTCGTCGTTCCCCGACACGTCGGAGAAGTAGATGGGCATCCCGTCGCCCCGGTCGAACTGAGCGGCCAGCCGGGTCGCCTCCCCGAGTTCGACCACCCCGCCGGAATCGGTGACGACCCGGTCGTTGTGCCGTTTGGTGAGCCATGCGCTGATCGCCCACAACAACAGGATGCCGACGACGATGACGACCAGCGCCATGATCATCGTTCGGCCTGCTCGGAACGACGACCGCGCGACCGGACTCATCGGGCCCGATGTGCGCGATGCGGATGTTCA
Source organism: uncultured Iamiaceae bacterium (assembly GCA_964626395.1). Classification (GTDB taxonomy): domain Bacteria; phylum Actinomycetota; class Acidimicrobiia; order Acidimicrobiales; family Iamiaceae; genus JAFDWI01. The sequence goes on from CAZVFF010000005.1 coordinate 4,335, forward strand.
ATGACCGTCGACACCTGCCTAGTATCCCCAATGTGGAGCGGACCTACCGAGTCGTCGTGGCCAAGGCCGGCCTCGACGGCCACGACCGTGGCGTCAAGGTGATCGCCCGGGTCCTGCGGGACGCCGGTTTCGAGGTCATCTACACCGGTCTGTTCTCCACCCCCGACCAGATCGCCGAGGTCGTCCTGCAGGAGGACGCCGACGCGGTCGGTCTCTCGGTGCTCTCGGGGGCCCACGAGCCCCTGTTCGCGCAGCTCGTCTCCGGTCTGCAGACCCGTGGCCTGCACGACGTGGTCGTCTTCGGTGGAGGCATCATCCCCGACGACGACGTGCAACGTCTGAAGGGGCTGGGGGTGGCCGGGGTGTTCACCCCCGGTTCGTCCATGGACGACATCACCGCATGGCTCGCCGACACACTGGACCGTCGGGAGGCCGGGGCCGGACCCGGCGTGGACGACGGGTGAGCCCCCGCCCCGCGCGATCATCGATCCAGCCGACTCAGAAGAGAGGATCCCCAAGTGGATTTGTTCGAATACCAGGGTAAGCAGTTCTTCGGTGGCTACGGCATCGCCGTGTCCCCCGGCGAGGCGGTCACCACCGTCGACGACGCCGTCGCCGCGGCCGACCGGCTCGGCTACCCGGTGGTGGTCAAGGCGCAGGT
>CAZVFF010000005.1:5005-22306 GCA_964626395.1 uncultured Iamiaceae bacterium
CTCGAACACCGACGAGGCCCGTGAACACGCCGGCAACATCCTGGGCCTGGACATCAAGGGTCACGTCGTCGAGCGGCTGTGGATCGAGAAGGCCTCGGACATCGCCGAGGAGTACTACGCGAGTTTCACGCTGGACCGTTCGGCCAAGAAGCACCTGGGGATGCTCAGCGCCGAAGGTGGCGTCGAGATCGAGACCGTCGCCGAGGAGAACCCCGACGCGATCGCCAAGATCCACGTCGACCCGTCGGTCGGCCTCGACGAGGCCACGATCCGCGACTGGGTCGCCGCCGCGAAACTGAACCCGGAGGCGACCGAGGGCGCCGTGGAGTTGCTCGGCAAGCTCTACACCGCGTTCGTCGAGGGTGACGCCGATCTGTGCGAGGTCAACCCGATGATCCTGACCCCCGACGGTCGGGTCCACGCGCTCGACGCCAAGGTCACCCTGGACGGGAACGCCGCGTACCGGCACGACTGGGACGAGTACGATGCCACCCAGACCCGCGATGAACGCGAGCAGGCCGCCCACGACAAGGGCCTGCAGTACGTCGGACTCGACGGCGAGGTCGGGGTGATCGCCAACGGTGCCGGTTTGGCCATGTCCACCGTGGACATCGTCAACCAGGTCGGCGGATCGCCTGCGAACTTCCTGGACATCGGCGGTGGCGCGAACGCCGAGGTGATGGCAGGCGCGCTCGAGGTGATCAACAACGACCCGAAGGTGAAGGCGATCTTCATCAACATCTTCGGCGGGATCACCAAGGGCGAGGAGGTCGCCAACGGCATCGTCACCGCGTTGGGCCGGGTGCGGATCGACTCACCGATCGTGATCCGTCTGGACGGCACCAACGCCACCGAGGGTCGTGCCATCCTCGCAGAGCACGAGTCCGACAAGTTGATTTCCAAGCCCACGATGCTCGAAGCCGCCCGTACCGCGGTCGAGCTGGCCAAGTGACGACGACCGAACGAGAGGATCGAGAAACAGAATGAGTATTTTCGTCGACGAGAACACCAAGGTCGTCTATCAGGGACTGACCGGATCCCAGGGCCGTTTCTACGGCCTGCGCAACCGTGACTACGGCACCAAGGTCGTGGCCGGCACCAACCCGAAGAAGGCCGGCACCGACGTCGACGGCATCCCCGTCTACGCCAACGTGGGCGAGGCCGTCGCCGCGACCGGCGCGACCGCGTCGTGCATCTTCATCCCCGCGCCCGGCGTGAAGGGCGCGGTCATGGAGGCCGTCGAAGGCGGTGTGGAGTTCATCGTGGTCATCACCGAGGGTGTGCCCGCCCAGGACGAGGCGTGGTTCTTCAACGAGGTGAAGAACAACCACCCGAACGTGCGGATCCTCGGGCCGAACGGCCCGGGCATCATCTCACCGGGCAAGGCCAACATCGGTATCACCTCCGGTGACATCGCGCTGGCCCCCCAGGAGGGGAAGCCTTCGGTGGGGATCGTGTCCCGTTCGGGAACGCTCACCTACCAGGCGCTGTACGAACTGACGCTCCAGGGCATCGGCGTGACCACCTGTGTGGGCATCGGCGGTGACCCGGTGCCGGGCACCAGCTTCATCGACTGCCTCGAGGCGTTCGAGGCCGACCCCGACACCAGGGCCGTCATGATGATCGGTGAGATCGGTGGCTCGGCCGAGGAGGAGGCCGCCGAGTTCATCGCGAACAAGATGACCAAGCCCGTGTCGTCGTACGTCGCGGGTGTGACCGCCCCCCCGGGCAAGAAGATGGGTCACGCCGGGGCGATCGTGTCCGGTGGAAAAGGCACCGCTGCCGCCAAGATGGACGCGTTGCGCGCCGCGGGGGTGAAGGTCGGCCAGAACCCGACCGAGGCCGGCGAGTTGATGGTGGAGATCATCGCGTCACTCTGACCGACACGTCGTCGATCGTCGACGGGGCCCGGCTGCCGTAGCGGTGGCCGGGCCCCCTCCGTTTTCCGGGGTGATCCCCCACCCCGGACGGGCCGGAGCCGTCCGCGCCTGCGGAGATCGTCGACGTGTCCGGTGCTGCGGATGCCCGGCGGCGGGAATGGCAGACTCGTGCGTCATGACCTCCCCGTACCGCTACAGCCTCGCCAACCGGATCGCCCGTGGGCTGCTCGCGCTCCCACCCGCGGCGTTGTCGACACTGTCGGGCGTGCGGCGACCCGTCGAACGTGACGGACGCATCCTGCAGCCTGCGCTGGCCGGGTTGCTCGGTCTGGCGGCGCGGGCGGGCGTGGACCGCACGAGCGACGATGCATGGGTGCGCCGTGAGGAACTGGACCGGGTCACGGCCGTGGGGATGCCCACCCGGACCGACGTGCGGGTCGTCGACCGGGTCGTGGACCTGAACGGGCAGATGCGTCCCGTGCGGGTGTACCGACCCTTCGGGATCACCGAAGCGTTGCCCGGGGTCGTCTTCTACCACGGCGGTGGTTGGGTCACCGGTGGACTCGACAGTCACGACGGGGTGTGTCGGGTGCTGGCCGCCGAGGCTCGGGCCGTCGTCGTCGCCGTCGACTACCGCCTGGCCCCGGAACACCCGTTCCCCGCGGCCGTCGACGACGCGATCGCCGGGTACGCATGGACCGTGGCCCACACCGCCGGGCTGGGGATCGTCCCGGGCCGGGTCGGTGTGATGGGCGACAGTGCCGGCGCGACGTTGGCGGCCGTCGTGTCCCAGCAGGTGACCGGTGATGACGCGGTCCCCGCACCGGTGGCCCAGGGCCTCGTGTACCCGTCCACGAACGCGCACATGGATTCACCCTCCATCGAGCTGTTCGCCGAGGGGTTCTTCCTGAGCCGTGCCTCGCTCGAGTGGTACCGGGCGCGGTACCTGACCGAAGAGGCACAACGCGACGACGTGCGCGTGTCGCCGGGTCTGGCCGATGACGTGTCGGGCCTGCCGGCGGCGCTGGTGGTGACCGCCGGGTTCGATCCGCTCCGCGACGAGGGCGACGCCTACGCGGCCCGTCTGGCCGACGCGGGTGTCCCGGTCGTGCACCGCTGCTACGACGACATGGTCCACGGGTTCTTCGGGATGGGCGTGCTCCCCGGCGGGTTGGCGACGATCGAGGAGATCTGCGCGGCGATGGGCACGCTCCTGCACGATCCTGCCGACTGACCCTCGCGTCGCCCCGGATCCACGCCGCCCCGAACCCACCTCGGCCCGAACTTCCGGCGGTCGTGGGCGCTGTTCGCTCACAACCCCCCGGAGTTCACGGGAAGCAGGGGTGACGGTCAGCCACGGGGGTGGACGGCGACCAGGTTCGCGTCGGTCAGATCCGGCTCCCTCGACCAGCGGTACGCGACCAGCGGCCCGCCCCTGGCGACCGACCAGTCCAGACACGCCGCCTTGGGGTTGTCGATCCCCGGTTTGGAACCGTTCCGCCAGTAGTGGCCGTAGAGCACCGGGGTGTCGAACGGTCCGTCGGGCAGGAACGACGTGTCGATCGGTGTGGCGGGTAACGGGCCGAACGGTGCACCGTGTGGGTCCTTCGACCCGCCGGGGATCACCGCCGCCCGGTCGAGCGTGGTGGCGTCGGGGTCCCACCATGCCAGCCGTGCCCGATGGCGGGCGGTGCCTTCCTTGTCGAGGTACTCGCGCTCACCGAGGTCGATCTCCGGGCCTTTGAGCACGATCTCGATCGCGTCGTACAACGCGTCACCTTCCGACGCGGTGATGATCGGGTCGTCGAGCACATCCGAGCCGAGCGTCGTCATCGCGCGGGTGTCCCAGCAGGCGTGCACGATCCGGAGCCCGCCCGTGTCCAGCCACATCGGCAGCGTGCGGAACCACGTGATCCAGTCGTGATGCCGTGGAGAACCCTCGCCGACGGCGGCCAGGAACACCTCGTGTTGTTTCCGGTTCTTCTCGATGTGCGGTCGGGCGTGACAGCCTCCGCCGACCGGTGTCGCCCAGGCGACCGCGTTGAACTCGTGGTTCCCGAGCACCATGCGGGCCGTCCCGGCCTCGACCATCGCCCGGGCGACCCGGAGGACCCGGAGCTGGTCCGGGCCGCGGTCGATCAGGTCGCCGACGAACACCACCGTGCGTTCGGGATGACGGTACGCGCCGCCGGCTTCCCGGTAGCCCAACTCTGCGAGCAGCGCTTCGAGCGCATCGGCGTGTCCGTGGACGTCGCCGATCACGTCGATCCCGGTCGTTTCCCCACTGGTCATGGTGCCTCCGATTTCGCGAAGTCGACGATCACCCGGCGCTGGGCGGTGGTCTGGGGTGCGGCGTACCGGGCCTTGCGGGTGACCGAACGTAGCTCGTCGATCCGCGCCATCGCCGCACCGTCGGTCATCCCGGCGTCGACGAACAGACAACCCGCGACCGTGCCGGTGCGACCGATCCCGCCCCAGCAGTGGAAGTACACGCCGCCCCGCTGAGCGGCGGCGTGGATGGTGTCCACGATCCGTCGGTAACCGTCGAGACCGACCGTGCCCATGTCGGGGATCGGGCACGAGATCCGCTGCAGGTCGATCCGACGCTGTCGCCCGATCCCCTCCAGCGCGTCGTCGTAGGGGACCAGATGCGGGTCGTCGGTCAGGTCCACGAACGTGCGGATCCCGGAATCGACCAGCAGTTGGAGCTTGTCGACCGCGCGTCGCGGGTCACGGTCGCCCGGGTACTCACCGGCCAGGATCCGCCCCGGGTCGACCCAGTAGCCGTGCACGGCCGTGTCGAACGCCCACGGCCCCTCCGGAACCGTCCCGGTCGCCCGGTCGTGCAGCGAGCCTGCGATCGCCTCGATCCGGGAACCGAACGTGAGGCTCGCCCGCCAGTCCGGCGGGATCCCCGCGACCCCCCAACGGGCCCCGGCGAGCTGCCCGGCGATGGCCGCGGTGGTGTCGGCGTCGTCCCCCAGGTTCGTGGCACGCAGCACCGCGTCCCGGAAGTCCGCGGCGCCCGCCACCGCCCACAGCGCGGCTTCGAGCGCGTCGACCACGTACCCGGTGCCCCGGATCGCCGGGGGTCGTTTCTCCCGCCACGAGCCGCGGATCACCGCGTCGACGCGGGGGTCGACCGCCGGGCCGTCCCAGAAGTCCGGTGCGACGACGTCGTCGAACGGCGTACCGCCGATCAACGCTGCCAGCATCGCGCCGTACACCCGGCACGCGTCGACCGGTCGGTCGGCCGGGTGGGTCGTCCGGCTGGATGCCGCGGACCGTTCCGCGGCCGCGGCCGGGTCGGTGAACCAGCGGATCGGCGCGGGTGCGAGCCGCATCAGGGAACCGTTCGCTGCCGCTTCGGGGTCGACGACGGGGTCGGTCACCGCGCCGGTGCGTTCGAAACGTGCCAGCGCCCGGGAGGTCGTCCCGCCGATGTCGAAGCACCGTCCGTTCGACGACCAGTAGCCGTCGTGCCGCCAGGCGACGTACCGGCGCAACTGGTCGGCCGGGTCGAGGCCGTCGGTGTCCAGGATCGATTCGGCCAGACACATCGCCATCGAGGTGTCGTCGGTCCACTGGCCCGGTTCCAGGTGGAACGGCCCGCCGCCGACCATGTCGGTGACCGGGTTGAACGAACCGGGGGAACGGAACTCGACGGTGGTGCCCACGGCGTCGCCGGCTGCGAGGCCGACCAGTGCGCCGATGGCGCGGTCACGGGTGGTGGTTGTTCTCATGGTGGTCCTCTCTTCGGGGTCGGTGGGTTCAGTGGGAGTACGGGACGATGTGCGGCTGTGCCGGGTACCGGGCGTGGAGTGCGTCGATCAGGTCCCGGTCGGTCAGGCCGAGGCGGAGGTCGTCGGGGGTGCGTGCCCCGTGGATGCGGTGCAGGGTCACCACACCGGCGATCGCCGCCTGGGTGGCCTCGGCGCGTGACCAGTGGCGCCAGTGGTTCCCGCAATCGGATGGGTCCCCGGGGCCGGGACCGAGATTCCAGCCGTGGCCGGTGAGCCACACCAGGTCGTCGGCGTCCAACGGCGGGCTTTCGAGGATGTAGGCGTTCCCGACCGATTCGGCCCGGATGTTGTCGTCGAATGTCGCGTACTGCACGTACCGGTCGTTGCCGCGGACGTCGATGACGATGTGGTCGTCGTCGTCGAGCGCGCGCAGTGCGTCGGCCAGGACCGGTACGACGGTCGCCAACGCGGGTGGGAACCGGTCGCTGTCGTGGATCGTGTGGTGCATCGGGATCTCCCTCGATTAGCGCAACTATGATCTAACTATAGCGGTGGAGTGTGACAACGGACGGGGACGACCGTCCGGGGACCGGTTCGTCCCGAAAATCGTCCGGGGTGGGTCGGAACCGACACCGCTCGTAGTGTCGGGTCCATGGCGACGACGAAGACGGTCATTCCGCTGTCGGATCGACCCCCACTGCGCGAGCTGTGGCGGTACTCGGCCGGGCACCGGGACAGGGTCATCCTCGGTTTCGCGTTGTCGGTGTTCAACAAGATCTGCGACATCGCACCCGAACTGCTCATCGGCGCCGCCGTGGACATCGTGGTCAACACCGACGGTCGCTCCTTCGTCGGGCGGATCATCGGCAGCGACGACCGTGCCGAACAGCTCACCGTGCTCGTGATCGTCACCGTGGTGATCTGGCTGTTCGAATCGCTGAGTGAATACCTGGCGTTGGTGACGTGGCGGAACCTGTCCCAACGTCTCGAGCACGAAGCACGCATGGACTGCTACGCACACGTCCAGGAACTCGAGATGGCCTACTTCGAGGACCAGACCTCCGGCGGGTTGATGACCGTGCTCAACGACGACGTGAACCAACTCGAACGGTTCCTCGACATGGGCCCGCACAAGATCACGATCACGACCGCGAACGTCGTGTTCGTCGGGATCACGTTCTTCGTCATGTCCTGGAAACTCGCCTTGCTGGCGTTCCTGCCGATCCCGCTGATCATCGTCGGGTCGCTCTGGTACCAGACCCGACTGCAACCTCGTTACGCGAAGGTGCGAACCGCGGCCGGGGTGATCGGCGACGCGCTCACCAACGGTCTGGGCGGGATCGCCACCATCAAGGCGTTCAACGCGCAGAGCCGCGAGATCGAACGGGTCCGGGTCGACTCGGACGCGTACCGGCTCGCCAACGAGGAGGCCATCCGGACCTCCACCGCGTTCCGCCCGTTGATCCGCACCGCGGTCCTCGCCGGGTTCGCACTCACCCTGATCTTCGGCGGACGTGCCGCGATCGACGGCACGCTCGCGATCGGGTTCTTCTCCACGCTCGTGTACATGACCCAGCGCCTGCTGTGGCCGCTGGTCGACCTGGGCGAGGTGTTCGACAACTACCAACGGGCCATGGCGTCGTGCCGGCGGATCTTCGGACTGCTCGGCACCGAACCGGGCATCGTCTCCGGTTCGGTCGAGCTGACCGGACCGGTCCGCGGCGAGATCCGTTTCGCCGACGTCCACTTCTCCTACGGCCCCGACGAACCCGAGGTCCTCCACGGCATCGACCTGCACGTCCCCGCGGGCGAGACCCACGCGATCGTCGGGGCGACCGGGTCGGGCAAGTCCACGACCCTCAAGTTGCTCCTCCGCCTGTACGAACCCACCTCGGGTGCGGTCACCCTCGACGGTGTGCCCATCGACCAGCTGGGTTTCGCGTCGCTCCGCGGCGCGATGGGGTTCGTGTCCCAGGACGTGTTCCTGTTCCAGGGCACCGTGCGCGACAACCTCACCTACGGCCGCGCGGACGCCACCGACGAGCAGGTCCGCCGCGCCGCGGAGCTGTCCGAAGCGGCCGAGTTCATCGAGTCGCTACCCGACGGGTACGACACCGTCGTGGGGGAGCGGGGCCAGAAACTGTCGGGTGGGCAACGCCAACGGCTCACCATCGCCCGGGCGATCCTGCGCGACCCCGCGGTGCTGATCCTCGACGAGGCGACCTCCGCGGTCGACAACGAGACCGAAGCGGCGATCCAACGTTCCCTGGCGCGGGTGTCGGTCGACCGCACCACGATCGTGATCGCACACCGGTTGTCCACCGTGCGCCACGCCCACTGCATCCATGTGTTGGACCACGGGCGGATCGTCGAGGAGGGCACCCACGACGAACTCGTCGCGCGGCGGGGTCTGTACCACGCTCTCTGGCTGGTCCAGACCGGCGAGGCGACCGCCCCCGATGCCGCACCGGTGCCCAGCGGCTGACGGAACCGGGACCCTCCGCTTCCCTTTCCCGTCCGCCGATCCCGGCTCCGTTCTCCACTCCGCGTGCGAACCTCGGGAGGTCGTGTGTGGGCCCTACGCACACGACCTCCCGAAGTTCGACATGGCCGACGGGTTCACCGGCCGGATCCACGGGGAACCGGTATCGTCGGACCGCATGGCCGACTTCCCCGAACTGCCGGACCGGATCGACCTGTTGGACCGGTCGAGCAGGATCCGGGAACACCCCGAACTGGTCGAGTTCGCTCGTCTCTGGTTGTGCTGGGCGCCCGGAGCGCGCGCGGAGACCGCACTGGAGGCCGCGGAGCTGTCCCGGGCCAGCTTGCGACCCTCGTCGTTGCGTGCGGTGGGCCGCACCGGGGTACGTGCCGCGCGTGCCGCGGTGCCCGGCCTGGCGTCGGATGTGCGCCAGATGGCGGCCGACCGGGCCGTGGACCCCACCGTCGGGTTGCGGCATCTCCAGGACGTCGTCAAGGCCGGCGGTCCGACGTTCGTGAAACTCGGCCAGTTCATCGCCACCGCCCGGGGCCTGTTGCCCGACGAGTGGGTCGAGGCGTTCGACTGGTGCCGGGACACGGTCCCGCCAATGCCGGACGGGTTGGTCGAACAGGTCTTCTTCGACACCTTCGGCGTGCCCGTCGACGACGTGTTGGACGACTTCGACCCCGAGCCGCTCGGCGCCGCCTCGATCGGCCAGGTCCACGCGGCCCGCCTACCCGACGGAACCGACGTGGTGGTCAAGTTCCGACGGCCCGGCCTCCGGGAACAGTTCTCGACCGATCTGCGGGCCATGGCGCTCGCCGCGTCGGCAGCGGAACGCGCGTCGAAGACGATGCGTTCCGCGAATCTGTCGGGCTTCGTGGAACTGTTCGCCCGCATGGTCTTCGAGGAGATCGACTTCCGGTTCGAAGCGGTCAACCAGATCGAACTCGCTCTGGCCTCCGAGGACGCCGGCCACGATTTCGCGATGTTCCCCCGGCCGATCCCGCACCTGGTGGCCGAGGACGTGCTGTGCATGACCCGGGTCGACGGGGTCCCCTACGACCGTGCGGTCGAGGCGTACCCCGACGCCGTGGACGGCGAACGCCTGCTGAACCTGGCGATCACCAGCGTGTTGGAACACACGATCGCCTACGGCGTGTTCCACGGCGACCTGCACTCGGGGAACGTGCTGATCACCCCCGACGGTGACTTCGGCCTGATCGACTTCGGAATCGCCGGACGGCTCGACGCCGCACAACGTGCCGCCACGGTCGAGTTCCTGTTCGGTTTCGCAGGCAACGACACCACCCAGCAGATCCGGGCGATGCAACGATTCGGTGCCGTGCCCGGTGACGTGGACATCGACGCGTTGGCCGCCGAGGTGAACGACGCGTTGAACACGATCGACCCGAATCTGCTGTCCCGCGAGGAGAAACTCGAGGTCGACCAGCTCGGCCAGGCGCTCGGCGCGGTGATCCGTGTGCTGGCGTCCAACGGGTTCCAGCTACCCAGCCAGCTCGTGCTGTTCTTCAAGAACCTGTTGTACCTGAACGGCTTCGCGGCCGCGCTCGCTCCCGACACCGACCTGCTCAGCCAGATCCAGCCGGTGTTCGCCTATTTCATGGAGCGCTACCCGACCGAACTGTCCCAGATCACGGCGGGCCTGGCCGAAGGTTGATCGTGCTCGTCCGTGGCACGCCCACGGGGGACACTGCACACGATCCGGCCGCGCCGGTGCGTGGAACGGCTCGATTCAGAAGGAGCCGGGATCCTGCGGCGGGGGTTGCGGGGCCGGGGGCTGCTGGGTCGGGGGCTGCTGCGGTGGCATCGCCTGCTGGGGCGGCATGGGCTGCTGCGCCGGAGGAGCCTGGTGGCCGCCGGGTGCCTGGCCGGGCTGTTCGAAGCCCGGCTGCCCGGGCTGACCCGGCACGCCACCGGTGGTCGCGTTCGGGTTCACCCCGACGCCGGCCCGGTCCATGAAGAATCCGGCGACCATCGCGATCGACCCGAGCAGGCAGAGGATCAGGCCGAACCCGATCGACGCCCCACCTTGATCCATGATCAGGTAACCGAGGGTCAACAACACGGTCATGATCGACAGCACGACGACGATCTGGTCGAGGGTGAACTCCCAGAGCTTCTCCGGCAGTTCGAGGAACTTGAAGGCCTGGACCGCCGCGATGAACCCGATGATCAACGCGAAGACCGGCACCCATGTGGCGACCGGGAAGAATCCCGATTGCCAGGCCGAGCGACTGAACTTCGAACCGAATCCACTGACCGAGTACCAGGGCAGGAAACTGAAGATGAACGTGACGGCGGCACCGATCAGCACGGTGAGCTTGCCGGGACTCACGTCGTTCATGGAGGAACTCCTCGCTCGAGCGGGTTTGTGCCCGTCCACCGTAGTCGAGATCCGTGACCGTGCCCGTCGATTCGTGTCGGGCCCGGGGAGCGCCACGGGGTGGCTGCTAGCGTCGTGACCCGTGCGAGTCGCGGTGCTGGTGTCGGGATCGGGGACGATCCTGGATGCGATCGTGGCCCGCGACACCCCGGTGGTCCTGGTGGCCGCCGACCGTCCGTGCGGTGCGTTGGGACGTGCCACGCGGGCCGGTATCGCCACCGAACTGATCGAACGCACCGACTTCTCCGCCGCGTTCGACCGTGACACCTATTCGACCCGGGTCGCCGACGTGCTCGAAGCCCACCGGATCGACCTCATCGCGATGGCGGGTTGGGGCACGGTGTTCTCGGCTCCCCTGCACGAACGTTTCGGTGGCAGGATCCTCAACACCCACCCCTCGTTGTTGCCGGCGTTCCCCGGATGGCATGCGGTGCGCGACGCGCTTCGTTACGGCGTGAAGGTCACCGGTTGTACCGTGCACGTCGCGGGGTTGGAGGTCGACACCGGGCCGATCCTCGCCCAGCGCGCGGTCGAGGTGCGATCCGACGACGACGAAGCCGTCCTGCACGAACGCATCAAGATCGCCGAGCGGGAGATCTATCCGGCGACGATCGAGGCGGTCGTGGACGGCCGAATCCCCCTTCCCCCTTCGACGAACCCCCTGTGAGGCACAGAACAATGCGAGCGTTCCTGTCCGTGTACGACAAGACCGGTGTGGCCGAACTGGCCGCGGGGTTGGCCGAAGCCGGTTGGGACCTGCTGTCCAGCGGCGGCACCGCGAAGGTGTTGCGCTCCGCCGGCCTGGAGGTGACCGACACCGAGACCTACACCGGGTATCCCGCGATCCTGGGTCACCGGGTCATGACGCTGCACCCGAAGATCCACGGGGGCATCCTCGCCGATCCGACGGACCCGGAACACCGGGCCGACATGGCTGAACACGACATCGGGATGATCGACCTGGTCGTCGCGAACCTGTACCCGTTCGGGGCGGATCCGTCCACGTTCACCCACGGTGGTTCCGCCGGCGCGATGGACCTGGTCGACATCGGGGGTCCGGCGATGATCCGCGCCGCTGCGAAGAACCACGCGCACGTCGCGGTGGTCGTGGACCCCGCCGACTACATCCGGGTGCTCGACGCCGTGCAGGCCGACGGGTCCATCGGCGACGGGTTGCGTCGTGAACTGGCACGCAAGGCGTTCGCCACCACCGCCGCCTACGACGCTGCGATCGTCGGATGGTTCGACGACCCCGACGGTGGCGACCTCGCCGGCGACGAACTACCCGCCACGTACCACCTGGCCCTCGAGAAGGTCGACACGAACCGCTACGGCGAGAATCCGCACCAACGGGGTGCCCGCTACCGGCGGATGGGCACGACCACCTGGATGGACGGCATCGAACAGCACTCGGGACTGGCGCTCAGCTACCTGAACCTGTTCGACACCGACGCCGCGTGGCGGTGCGTGCACGACCTGGGTGACGAACCGGCCGTGGTGATCGGCAAACACGCCCACCCGGGTGGGGTCGCCGTCGGCGGCGCCCTGGCCGAGGTGTCCCCGCGCGCGGACGACGGCGACCGCCGTTCCGCGTTCGGGGGGATCGTGGCCTTCAACCGCCCCGTCGACACCGCGACGGTGGAACGGATGGTCGCGGCCGCACAGGCCGACGTCGTGATCGCCCCCGGCTACGACGACGGCGTGGTCGACGCGTTGATCGGACGTCGCAAGAACACCCGCATCCTGACGGCCCCGGTGTCCGACGTCGAACGGTACGAACTGCGCCAGATCGGGGGCGGCTACCTGCTCCAGGACGCGCACGGATTCCAGGCGGCCCGCGCCGACTGGCGGGTCGTCACCGAACGGCGACCCACCGACGCCGAGTGGGCCGACACCGAACTGGCGTGGCGCCTCGTGGGTTGGGTCAAGTCGAACGCGATCGTACTGGTGAAGGACCGCACCGCGTGGGGGATCGGGGCCGGTCAACAGAACCGGGTCGAATCCGGGATCCTGGCCGCGACCAAGGCCGACGGGCGCGCGGTGGGTGGCGCATGCGCGTCGGACGCGTTCTACCCGTTCGCCGACGGGATCGAGGCCGCGGCGGAGGCCGGCGCGGCCGTGGTGATCCAGCCCGGCGGTGCGATGCGTGACTCCGAGAACATCGCCAAGGCGGACGAACTGGGCCTGGCGATGGTGTTCACCGGGGAACGTCACTTCCTGCACTGATGGAATTGGCAGTTCGGGCGGCGCCTGAGGCGCCTGCTCACTGCGGCTTCGCCCATCGAGGTCACCGGGGTCGCTGGTTGCCGACACCCCGGTTGCAGGGGGTCGTGGATCTGCCGTTGGGGCGCAGCCTCCGCGGCGGCCCGTCATGGGAGCATGACTCGCAGATCCTCCTAGGCTCGGTGGGAACGAAAGGGGACGTGCACCATGACCGAATTCGATCCGATCGCCTCGGAGACCGTCACGGTGGGGGAACGTCGTGAACGCGCCTTCCGCCACGACGCCGACGTGACCGCTTCCGCCGCCAAGCTCGACGCGTTCACGGACCGGCACGGCACGAAGAAACCCAACGTGCTGGTGGTCCTGATGGATGACGTCGGTTGGGGCGACTTCGGTTGCTACGGCGGTGGAGTCGCCGTGGGTGCGGCCACCCCGAACATCGACGCGCTCGCACGGCGCGGCATGATCCTGACCTCCGCGTACTCCGAACCGTCGTGCACCCCGTCGCGGGCCACACTGCTGACCGGACGGCTGCCGATGCGTCACGGACTGCAACGACCGCCCATGTACGGCGAACCCGGCGGCCTCGAGGGCGAGGTCACCCTCGCTGAATTGCTGTCGGAACAGGGGTACGTGACCCGGTGCGTCGGTAAATGGCACCTGGGCGAGAACGCCGACTCGCAACCCCAGAACGTCGGATTCGACGACTTCTACGGCTTCCTGTCGGTATCGGACATGTACACCGAATGGCGCGACCCCTACTTCTTCCCCGAGATCGTCTACTCCCGGGCCCGCACCGACTGGGTCCAGAACCAGCCGTTCAACAAGTCGTTCGTGCACGCCACCCGGGGCGGGGAACTCGAACAGGTCGCCGAGGTCACCATCCCGGTGTTGAGCGAACTGGACCAGCGCTGGTGCGCGTACTCCGAGGACTTCCTGCGTTCCATGGCCGACGACGATCGGCCCTGGTTCCTGTACCACAACACCCGCGGTGCGCACTTCGACAACTACCCCCACGAGGACTACCTGGGCCGCTCACCGGCCAAACACCCCTACAAGGACACGATCATCGAACTCGACGACATCGTCGGGCGACTCGTGTCCGTGCTGGCCGAGACCGGCCAACTGGAGGACACGATCATCATGGTGACCTCCGACAACGGCCCCGAGATGGAGACCTGGCCCGACGCCGCGTACACGCCGTTCCGTTGCGCCAAGGGGTCCACCTGGGAGGGTGGGGTACGGGTGCCCTTCGTGGTCGCCTGGGAAGGCATGATCGAGCCGGGACGTGTCGACGACGGCATGTTCGACTTCAACGATCTGCTGCCCACGGTGCTGTCGCTCGCCGGTGCCGCGGACGCGATCCCCACCGACCGGTTCATCGACGGGATCGACCAGACGTCGTTCCTGTTGGCGCCCGGCGGGCGATCCAACCGCAAGTACCACTACTACTGGCTCGGCCAGTCGTTCTCGGCGTTGCGTTGCGGTGAATACAAACTCGTGTTGAACGCGGTCGGCGACGACGTGGTCTCCCAGGGGGATGTGCACGGCACCGGCGGGTTCTCGGGCGTGTTCCACAAGTTCCCGTACGGCAAATTGTTCAACCTGTACCTCGACCCCAAGGAACAGCACTCGTACCTGATCCGCAAGCTCGCCTACCAGCAGGCGCTGGTCGGCGGTGTCAAGGCCCACCTGATGAGTTTCGCTCCGCCGAACGAGGGGAAACTGGTGGTCGGACTCAACGTCTGAGTTTCACCGCGGCGAGGTTCGCGACGCCCCGTTCAGGCCCTATAGTGGCGCGCCATGAAGAAGCTTCTCATCCTCGTCGTCCTCGTCGCCCTCGGTGCTGCCGCAGCAAAGAAGCTCCGTACCGCCTGAGCTTCGGGGCGGGACCCTTCGGGCGGACCTTCCGTCGACCCAGGGCGATCCCACCCGCCACTGCGCCGCCCACCAGCGCGGCTGAACCCACCGCGACCCCGACCCTGGTCGGGGTCGTCGTTTTCGCGTCACGGTCGAGGGGGACGGGGCGGTCGAAGCGTCGGATCTCCCACCCGTTCGCGCGTGCGACGCGGGTCAGGTCACGGTCCGGGTTCACCGCGACGGGATGCCCGACGGCACCCAGCATCGGTTCATCGGTGATCGAATCCGAGTACGCCCACGAATCGGCCAGGTCGATCCCGTCGCGTTCGGCGACGTGGCGCATCGCCTCCACCTTGCCCGGTCCGTACGAGTAGAACTCGACCTCGCCGGTGTAGCGGCCCTCGTCGTCGAGCCGTGCCCGGGTGGCGATCGCCTCGTCGACCTCCAGATACCGGGCGAGGGGAGCGACGATCTCCTCCGGTGACGCCGACACGATGAACACCTTGTGTCCGCGGGCCCGGTGCTGCCCGATCAGCTCGAGCGCCTCGGAGTAGACGATCGGTTCGATCACCGCTTCCAGGGTGTCCTCGACGATGCGGACCACCTGGTCCTGTTCCCAGCCGGTGATCACCCGCAACACCGCGGTGCGCATGCGGGCCATGCGCTCCTCGTCCGCGCCCAGGTACAGGTACACGAGCTGCGCGTACAACGCGCGGGCCACCAGCCACCGCGACAACAACCCGGCGCGTCGGAACGACGGCCCGAACGCCACCATCGACGCGCGGGCGATCACGGTCTTGTCCAGATCGAAGAACGCGGCCTGCACGACGACCGAGGCTAGTGCCGTACCCACCGACCCCCGACGGGGCCGGGCCGACGGATCGGGGGTTTGGAACGTCGACGAACGGGGTACGGACGACGTGTCGCGCCGGCGGTGCCCGGGCGGCCGGACTTCCCCCACACCCGTTGCAGTCGTGCCCCGTCGGTCGGGGCGGAAGGGAACACGCGGCCATGGTCGTCACCTGCTGGTCGGTCAAGGGTGGTTCGGGAACCACCGTCGTCGCGGCGTGTCTGGCGCTCACCGCGGCGCACGGTCACGATCGAGCGACGCTGCTCGTCGACCCGCTCGGGGACGTCCCGGCGGTTCTGGGTCTGGACGAACCCGAGGGTCCGGGTCTTCCCGGTTGGCCACTGCCGACGGCGGTGGCGAGGCCGCCCTCCGGCGCGCGCCCGTCCACGAACACCGAGGTCCGCGTCGACGACAACCTGTCGGTCCTGCCACGCGGGTCGCGCCCGTTCACCGGCATCGACTCGTCGGTGGCACAGCGGCTGTTCGCGTGCCTGGCGGCCGACGGACGTTTCGCCGTGGTCGACGCCGGCACGATCGATCCCGACGGTCGTGGGGGAGGATTCCCCGAGCTGGTCGCCGGCGCGGACCGGTCACTGCTGGTCATCCGCCCCTGTTATCTGGCGTTGCGCCGTGCGTCGCGCAGCGAGACGCCGGTCGACGGTGTCGTGCTACTGGCCGAACCCGGACGGTCCCTCGACGCGCGTGATGTCGCCGCGGTGGTCGGCGCTCCGGTCGTCGCCGAGATCCCGATCGAACCACGCACGGCACGGCTCGTCGATGCCGGGCTGTTGTGCAGCCGCATGCCCCGTGGCGTGCACCATGCCCTGGGTACCGTCGTCGGTGACGCGTCATGATCCCACGCGTCGTCGACACGCCGGTGCCGGTGGGCGCGCCCCCACCCGTTCCCCGCCTCCTGGAGCTGTTGGAGGATCCCGGGGTGTCGGACATCCTCGTCAACGGGCCCGGCGAAGTGTGGTGCGAACGCGACGGCGTGCTCGAACGCACCGGCGTCTGGCTGCGACGACGCGACATCGACCAACTCATCGAGCAGCTGCTCGCCGCGTCGGGACGTCGTGTGGACCGGACCAGTCCGATCGTGGACGCCCGACTGTTCGAGGGTTCCCGCCTGAACGTGGTGCTACCCCCGGTCGCGGTCGACGGTCCGTGCCTTTCCATCAGACGTTTCACGGTGCAGGGAAGGGACCTGTCGGACTTCGCGGACGACCCGGTGCGCGCCCAACTGATCGAGGCGGTGACCCGACGTTGCAACATCGTGGTCGGCGGACCCACCGGCGCGGGAAAGACATCGCTGCTCAACGCGCTCGCCGCCCACATCGACCCGCGCGAACGCATCGTCACGATCGAGGACGCGGCCGAGCTCGCCCTGCCCGGCGGTCATGTGATCCGCCTGCAGACCCGGAGCGCCTCCACCGAGGGGACCGGCCGGATCACCACCGAGGACCTGTTGCGCACCGCGCTGCGACTCCGACCCGATCGCATCCTGGTCGGGGAGAGCCGTGGCCCCGAGGCCCACGACATGATCCAGGCGATGCACACCGGCCACTCGGGGTCGATGACCACCGTGCACGCCAACTCCGCGGCCGACGCCCTGGAACGCCTCGCGTTGCTCGCCGCGTCGGCGGGTAACGGAATCGGGATGGACGTCATGCGGGCACAACTCCGTTCGGCAGTGGACCTCGTCGTCCACCTGGGGCGCGGTGCCGGCGGGCACCGACGCGTCCGGGAACTCGTGGAGGTCCGGTGACCGACACCGCCGGTGGACCGCGGCCGGTGCGCGACGCACCGCTGGTTCGTCGGGGTGCCGGTGTCGTGGCCGCGGCCGTGATCGGGTTCGC